>CANKBT010000015.1 GCA_947479995.1 Frankiaceae bacterium
GACGAACGTCGTGAGGTCGAAGGCGCGCGGCTCGAGCTGCTCGGCGAAGGCCTTGGCGACCCGCCGCGGCGTCTCCTGCAGCGACTCGGAGCCGGGGTCCTGGCCGAGGGCGACCAGCAGGTCGCGCACGGCCGCGGCGGCGGCGGCCTGGTCGACGGGGGCCGGCGGGGGCAGCGCGGTCATGATCCCGACCCTAGTGAGGCCGGGCGCCAGGTGGCGACGACGTAGCCCACGCCGTACGGGGCGGCCTCGTACGCCACCTGCGCCTGCCAGCGCCGGCCGGCCGCGGCGCCGGCCAGCACCTGCCAGGGCGCGCGCCCGGCCGCCAGCAGCGCGGCGGCCAGCCCCGGGTCGAGGGCGAGCAGGGCGTCGGGGTCGCCGGCGGCGAGCGCCGCCCCGGCGGCGGCGTCGAAGCCCGCGGCCCGCGGGTCGAGGTGGCCGGGCGCCCTCTCGTCGCGCCGGGCGCTGCCGTCGCCGCACACCAGCAGCCCGACGTCGCCCTCGGCCGTCAGCGCCGCGCCGAGCGCCGCGCACTCCTGCGGCGAGGCCGTCGCGGCGACGCCGTGGGCCGCCCCCCGCAGCCCGGCGCGGTCGAGCAGCCACGCGCCGACGGCGAGCGCCAGCGGCAGCCGCACCCGCGGTGCGGCGGGCGGTGCGGCGACGCCGAAGCCGCGCCAGTCCCACCCGCCGTCGCACGGCCCGGTGGCCGGCGCGCTGCCGACGACCACGAGGCGGTCGCAGCCGCGCAGGGTCGCGACGGCGGCGTCGCAGGCGTCGCGCAGGTCGGCGTCGCGCGCGGCGGCCCCGCCCGCGACCTCGGGCACGAGCAGCGGCGGGGTCGGCACGACAGCCGCGGCGGCGAGCACGTCAGGCCAGCCCGCGCTTGCCGACCGCGAGGTCGCGGCGCCCGGCGACCGCGTCGACGACGGCGAGCACGCGGGCGGTGGCGACGACGTCGTGGCAGCGGAAGACGCGCGCCCCCTGCCAGGCGCACAGGGCGGTCGCCGCGAGGGTGCCCTCGAGCCGGTCGTCGGGCGGCAGGTCGAGCACCTCGCCGACGAAGTCCTTGCGCGACAGCGCCATGAGCACCGGCCAGCCGGTCGCGACGAGCGCGTCGGTGCGCGCGGTGACCTGCAGCGAGTGGCGGCTGCTCTTGCCGAAGTCGTGCCCCGGGTCGATGAGCACCGACTCGCGCGGCACGCCCGCCGCGACCGCGGCCTCGGCGAGGCCGGTGAGGGTGTCGACCACGTGCGCGACGACGTCGTCGTACTCCACGCGGTGCGGCCGGGTGCGGGGCGCGGCGCCCCCGGCGTGCGTGCACACCAGCCCCGCGCCGTACGACGCCGCGACCGCCGCGGTCTCGGGGTGCGGCGCGCCCCAGGCGTCGTTGACGAGGTCGGCGCCGGCGGCGCACGCGGCGTCGGCGACCTCCGGCACGTAGGTGTCGACCGACAGCACCACGCCGGGGTGGCGGTCGCGCACGGCCTCGACCACCTCGACGACGCGGCGCACCTCCTCGGCGACCGGCACCTCCTCGCCGGGAGCGGCCTTCACCCCGCCGACGTCGACGATGTGCGCGCCCTGCGCGACCACCTCGTCGACCCGGTCGAGCGCCGCCTGCAGCCCGTACGTGCGGCCGCGGTCGAAGAAGGAGTCGGGGGTGCGGTTGACGATCGCCATGAGCAGCCCGCCGGTCTCGGGCAGCTGCTTGTCGCGGAAGCGGATCACGAGCGTGCCGCCGCCCGCAGCGACGCGACCGGGGGCAGCTCGTCGAGCGGCACGTCGACCGACGTCACCCCGGCGTCGGTGAACTGCACGAGCGCCTCCGGCAGGTGCGGCAGCCCGGCGCGCGCGAGCGCCGTGCGCAGCACCGCGCTCGCCATCCGGCCGAGGGCCTGGTCGCTCTGGTGGCGGTGGCGGCGCTCGCCGAGGTCGACCTGCCCGAGGCCGTCGAGCCCGACGGCGGCGAGGGCGTCGACGAGCATGCCGATCTCCAGGCCGTAGCCGGTGGCGAACGGCAGCCGCTCGAGCAGGTCGCGCCGCGCGGCGAGCTCGCCCGACAGCGGCTGCACGACGCCGGCCAGCTCGGGCCACAGGGCGTTGAGCAGCGGGCGCGCGACGAGCTCGGTGACGCGGCCGCCGGCCCGCGGGTGCAGCACCTCGCCGACGAGCAGCGGCCGCTCGGTGGCGGCCTTGACGAGGTGCAGGGTCGGGTCGCGCAGCAGCGGCGCGGCCAGCGCGACGACCCACCGCGGGTCGAACGGCGCGAGGTCGGCGTCGACCACGACGAGCACGTCGCTGGTCGTGGCCTGCAGCGCCCGCCACACCGCACCGCCCTTGCCGCCCTGCGGGTGGTCGGGCGCGAGGTCGGCGGCGTGCAGCACCGTCGCACCGGCGGCCGCGGCGAGCTCCGGCGTGCCGTCGGTGGAGCCGCCGTCGACGACGACCACCTCGCTGAGCAGCGCCGCGGTGGCCGGGTGCTGCACCACGGCGCCGACGACGTCGCCGACGGTCGCGGCCTCGTCGAGCGCGGGCACGACCAGCCCGACGGTCGGCCGGTCGCCGGCGGCGAGCGCGTCGACGGGCGGCAGGTCCGCGAGCGCGTACGTGCGCCGCACCAGCCACTCGCCGACGTCCGCGCGCACCGGCCCAGCCTGCCTCACGACCGGGCGGTGGCCAGCAGGTCGTCCCAGGTCGCGATCTTGGTGCGGGCGCGGCCCAGCGCCTGCCCGCGCGCGACCTCGCCGGCGTCGATGCGCCCCCAGCCCTCGGCGTCGACCGGCGTGACGCCGCGCTGGGCGAGCAGGGCGACCGGGTCGGGGCCGAGCGGGCGGGCGAGCAGCGCCGGCGCGTCGGCCAGCAGGCCCTCGACGACGCCCTCGGCGTCGCTGCGGTTGGTGCCGAGCACGCCGACGGGGCCGCGGCCGATCCAGCCCGCGACGTACTCCCCCGGGCTCACGGCGCCGTCGCGCAGCACGCGGCCGTCCCGCGCCGGGACGGTGCACGTGGCCGGGTCGAGCGGCACGCCGTCGAGGCCGGTGCCGCGGTAGCCGACCGAGCGCAGCACCAGCTCCGCCGGCAGCGGGGAGGGCGCGCCGGCGGCCACGAGGCGGCCGTCGCCGTCGAGGCGGGTGCGCTCGACGAGCACGCGCTCGACGCGGCCGTCGCCCTCGAGCGCCGCGGGGCGCGACCAGAAGTGCAGGTGCAGGCGCCGGGGGGCGCCGGTCAGCGGGCGCTGCGACCACTCGCGCAGCAGCTCGAGGTTGCGCCCGACGGCGGGGTGCTCGGCAAGCTCGGCCTCGTCGGCCGCGGACAGCACCAGGTCGGCCGGGTCGACGACGACGTCGACGCCCTCGAGCTCGCCGAGCTCGCGCAGCTCCTTGACGGTGAACTTCGCCTGCACCGGCCCGCGCCGGCCCAGCACGTGCACGTCGGCGACCGCGCTGGCGGCGAGGCGGTCGAGCACCGGCTCCGGCACGTCGGTGACCCGCAGGTCCGCGACCGGGCGCGACAGCACGCGCGCGACGTCGACGGCGACGTTGCCGACCCCGACGACGACGGCCGTGCGCACGCCCGACAGGTCGACGTCGTCGGCCGGGGCGTCGGGGTGGCCGGAGTACCAGGTGACGAAGGACGTCGCGGAGCGCGAGCCCGGGAGGTCCTCGCCCGGCACGCCGAGGCGGCGGTCGGTCGAGGCGCCGAAGGAGTACGCGACGGCGTGGTAGCCGGCGCGCAGCTCGTCGACGGTCACGTCCGTGCCGACCTGCACCCCGCCGAGGAAGCGCACGCGCGGGTCGTCCAGCGTGCGCTGCAGCGCGCGCGTGAGCATCTTCATCTTCGGGTGGTCGGGCGCGACGCCGTAGCGCAGCAGCCCGAACGGCGTCGGCAGCCGGTCGTAGACGTCGACCTGCACCGGCACCGCGCTGCCCTCGCGCGGCAGCACGAGCGCGTCGGCGACGTACATGCCGGCGGGGCCGGCGCCGACCACCGCGACCCGCAGCGCGCTCACGCCGCGGGGTTCGGGGGGAGGGCCGCCACCTCCGGGTGGTCGGCGTCGAGCGGGCCGTGGCGCTTGGCGCCGAGGGGCGAGCCGATCTCGACGAAGACCTCGACGGCGCGCGCCTGGGCGCGGCGCTGCTCGTCGGTCGAGACGTCGAAGTCCGAGACGATCGCGGTCGTCGGGCAGACCACCTCGCAGGCGCCGCAGTCGATGCACTCGTCGGGGTGGATGTAGAGGCTGCGCGGGCCCTCGTAGATGCAGTCGACGGGGCACTCGCCGACGCACGTCTTGTCCTTGACGTCGACGCAGGCCTCGGTGATGACGTAGGTGATGGCTCCTCCAGGGCTCCGGCGCGAGCCGCCAGTGTCCCTGGTTACCGTGGTCGCCACCACACCGACCACCCCCGGGAGCCCCCAGTGCGCGATGCCGTCGTCGTCGAAGCCGTCCGCACGCCCGTCGGCAAGCGGGGCGGGGGCCTGTCGGGCGTGCACCCAGCCGACCTGTCCGCGCACGTGCTGCGCGCGCTCGCCGAGCGCAGCGGCATCGACCCGGCGCTCGTCGACGACGTCGTCTGGGGCTGCGTCTCGCAGGCCGGCGAGCAGGCCGGCGACATCGCCCGCACCGCCGTCCTGTCCGCCGGCTGGCCGGAGGACGTGCCCGGCGTGACGGTCGACCGCCAGTGCGGCAGCAGCCAGCAGAGCATCCACTTCGCGGCCGCCGGCGTCATCGCCGGGCAGTACGACCTCGTCGTCGCGGGCGGCGTCGAGTCGATGTCGCGCGTGCCGATGGGCAGCAACGCGACGACCGGCAACCCGTTCGGCGGCGAGGGCTGGGCGCAGCGCTACGGCGTCATGCCGAACCAGGGCGTCGGCGCCGAGATGATCGCCGAGAAGTGGGGCCTGTCGCGCACGCAGCTCGACGAGTACGCCCTGTGCAGCCACGAGCGGGCCGACGCCGCCCGCAGCGCCGGCGCCTTCGAGGCGCAGATCGCGCCGGTCGGCGACGTGCGGGCCGACGAGGGCATCCGCCCCGGCGGCACGCTCGAGCGGCTCGCCACGCTCAAGACGGTCTTCAAGGAGGACGGCGTCATCCACGCCGGCAACGCCTCGCAGATCAGCGACGGCAGCGCCGCCGTGCTCGTCACGACCAGCGAGGTCGCCGCGCAGCACGGGCTCACCCCGATCGCCCGCGTGCACACCGCGGTGCTCGCCGGCAGCGACCCGGTGATGATGCTCACCGGGCCGATCCCGGCCACGCACAAGGCGCTGCAGCGCAGCGGCCTGAGCATCTCCGACATCGGCGCGTTCGAGGTCAACGAGGCCTTCGCGCCGGTGCCGATGGCCTGGCAGGCGGAGTTCGGCGTCGACGACGCGCTGCTCAACCCGCTGGGCGGCGCCATCGCCCTCGGCCACCCGCTCGGCGGCTCCGGCGCGCGCCTGGCCACGACGCTGCTGCACCACATGCGCGACCACGGCATCCGCTACGGCCTGCAGACCATGTGCGAGGGCGGCGGCCAGGCCAACGCCACGGTGTTCGAGCTGCTCTAGCAGGAGCGCGGGCGCGCGCGTCGAACTGACGGGGGCGGCCCGGACCGGGCCCCCGTTCGACACGCGGAGACCCCGATGCCCGCTCGCCCCCTGCCCTCCCGCCCGCGGGCGGCCCTCGCGGCCGCCGCCGTGCTGCTCGTGCCGCTCGGCGTGCACGCCGCCGCGCGCACCGAGGCCGCCGTCGTGCCGGGCACCTACCCCGACGGCGCCGTCGTCGACCAGCTGCCCAGCGTGGTGGAGGTCGGCGGCCTCGTCGTCGAGAACTCCTTCGTCTCGAGCGTCGGCTGGGTCAAGCCCGGCGAGCAGTACCCGTCGCAGGTCAAGGTCGCCAACCCGGGCGCGACCGCCGTGACGGCGGTCGTCACCGTGCCGGAGCCGGTCGGCGCGACGATCGAGCAGGCCCGCCCGCTGTCGGAGGCCGGCATCGCCGACGGGGTCGTCACCTGGCGGGTCACCGTGCCGGCGGGCGAGGAGCGGGCGCTGGTGCTCGAGTCCGAGGCCGACACCGTCACCGAGACGCCGACCGTCGTGTGGCGCAACGTCTCCAGCGTGGCCACGGTCGCGGTCGAGGGCGCGGCGCCGGTGCAGGTCGCCTCGCACGGCCCGAAGGTCATCCCGCCGACCGGGGGCTTCGAGTCGGCGCGCTACGGCGACCGGCCGTTCCCGGTCGTGGCCGTCGACTACGCCGACACCAAGCACACCGCGGACCACCCGGCGGCCGACCTCGAGGAGGTCATCAACGACCCGGCGAACCCCGGCTCGACGTTCAACCTGTTCCAGGAGATGTCGTTCGGGCAGCTGTTCCCGAAGGGCGAGGTCGCCTCGCTGGAGTCCGCCGGCGACGTCGTCGCCGAGGAGGACGCCCTCGCGTTCACGACGATCGACCCGGCGCAGCTCAACACCTGCGTCGGCGGCGTGCCGCTGGCCGCCGACCCGCTCACGGGCGCGGGGCGCGTCGGCGCGCAGCGCGTCTCGGAGGACGGCTGGTACCAGCTGCCCTACACGCGCGGCTACTACGGCTCGGACGCCAACGGCTCGGCCGTCGTCGGCTCGCTCGCCGGCGTCGGCGCGCTGCAGAACATCGACGCGGGCTGCGGCCCGACCGCCAAGGCGGCGTACGACGCGGCCGTCATCGCCGACCCCGACATCGACTACAACGACTTCGACACCGACAAGGACGGCGTCGTCGACTTCTTCGAGGTGGTCTTCGAGGGCTGCGGCGGCAACGGCTCCTCGCAGCTGTCGGTCGCCGGCGGCTGCACGCTCGAGGACACCGCCGACAACATCTGGCCGCACTCCAGCTCGCTCGAGGACACCTACAAGGACCCCGACACCGGCCTGTCGGGCTACGTGAGCAAGGACCAGCTCACCGACCTCGAGGGCAACCCGCTCTGGTACGTCGACGACACCTACAGCAGCTTCACCACCGTCGACCAGGGCCCCGAGCTCATCGCCTTCGTGCGCGTCGGGCCGTACAACGTCAACCCCGAGACGGCGATCGACTTCGCCAGCGTCATCAGCCACGAGTACGGCCACTCGCTCGGCCTGCCGGACTACTACTCCTCCGGCGGCCGCGAGACGTACGGCGACTTCACGCTCATGGCGACCGACCAGAGCCAGAACATGGACGTCATCGGCAAGAAGGAGCTCGGTTGGATCGTGCCCGAGGTGCTCGAGCCGGGCGAGGCGGTCAGCGCCACGGGCTGGGCCGACAGCAAGCTCGACACCCAGCGCATCGCCTGGACGACCCCGGACGGCACGCCGTACGTGCTCGACGGCCGGCCGGTCTCCGAGGGCGGCCAGGGCGACTACGGCATCCACAACGGGCGGGCGTACGTCGCCTCGCTGCCGGGCCGCGAGCTGGTCTCGGAGGAGGTGTTCGCGGCCGGCGCCTCCGGCACGCACGCGTGGTACTCCGGCTCCGGCAACGACTTCGGCTGCCCGCCGGACGGCGGCCACAACCTCGACGTGCTCATCCCCGGCCTGGAGACGGTGCCGGCCGGCACGCCCATCACCGCGACCTTCAAGAGCTGGTGGGACATCGAGTTCGACTTCGACTACGGCTTCGTCCTCGCCGGCACGAACACCACCGGCGAGCCCGGCGACGTCGACTACGCGTCGCTGGAGTCGCAGCGCGGCTACACGACGCCGGCCGCGACGAACCCGAACCAGAACGGCTGCCAGACGCTCTACGGCAACGGCATCACGGGCTCGAGCGGCAACTACACCGAGGAGAACCAGGCCACCCTGCCGCTGGACCGCGCGGGCCTCGGCAGCACGTACGAGCCGCTGTTCCTCGAGGACAGCTACGACCTGTCGGCGCTGGCCGGCAAGCCGGGCTCGACGCTGCGCTTCAGCTACTCGACCGACCCGGGCCTCGCCCGGCCGGGCTGGCTGGTCGACGACCTCGTCATCACGGCCGGCGACCGCGTCCTGTACTCCAGCGACTTCGAGGCGAGCGCGGAGGAGGAGGCGCTCTACCCCGGCGGCTGCAAGGAGGACCTCACCGTCTCGGACCGCTGCACCGACGCCTGGACCTACATCGAGGCGGGCGCGCTGGCCCAGGCCGAGCACGCCTACCTGCTCGAGATGCGCGACCGCTCCGGCTTCGACTTCGACGGGCGTGGCGAGGCCGACCGCGGCGGGGCGGCCTTCGAGCCGGGCCTGCTGCTGACGTACACGGACGAGGCGCACGGCTACGGCAACGTCGGCACCGACGACCCGCCGGCGCAGAGCCCGCTCGACGCCGCGCCGGAGCCCGGGTCGGCGACGCCCGACCTGTCGGACGCCACCTTCGTGCCCGGCGGCGCGCGGGCGTCGTTCACCGACGCGGCGGCCACCCCGCACGTCGACAACTACACCGAGCCGATCACCGGCGAGGGCCGCGAGGCGACCGGCTCGCAGAGCTGGACCTTCGACTTCGACTGCCTGTCGTTCGACGTCGAGGGCATGACCGGCCAGGACACCGCCGCGACCGAGCTGTACGACCTCGTCGGCGACGTCGCGCTCACCACGGGCTCGGGCTGCGCGCCCTTCGCGTACGGCTACCTCGCCAGCGGGCCGACCGTCACGGACACGGACTCCGACGTCGTGACGCAGGTGCCCACCGGTCCGACGGGTCCCACGGGTCCGACCGGTCCGACCGGTCCGACCGGTCCGACCGGTCCGACGCAGCCGACCGGGCCGACGGGCGAGGGCACGGGCACGGGCGGCACCGGCGGCACGGGCGGGACCCCGGCGGGCACCGGCACGTCGACGCGCACCGGCAGCACGGCGGCTCCGGGCACCACCGCCCGGACGGCCGCCCCGAGCGGCCGCCTGGCCGAGACGGGCGCCCCCGGCGCGCTGCCCGTGCTCGCGCTCGTCGCCCTCGGCGCCGGGGCGCTCGTGCTGCGCAGCGGCCGCCGCCGCACGGCCTAGCGGCCCCGCCCGCGCGCCTGCCCGACCGCCGTCGCCGCCGCCCCCCGGGGCGCGCGGCGGCGGCGGTCGCGCGTGCGGGCCCGGGCCTGCGGCAGGCTGTCGGCGTGCCCGGACCCCTGCTCGTCACCTCGGGCTGGACGGTGCCCGAGGCCGAGCTGTCGTGGCGGTTCAGCCGGTCGTCCGGGCCGGGCGGCCAGGGCGTCAACACCGCCGACTCGCGGGCCGAGCTGTCGTTCGACCTCGAGCGGTCGGCGAGCGTGCCGGAGCACCTGCGCAGCCGCGCGCTGCAGCGGCTGCGCACCCGGCTGGTCGACGGCGTCGTGACCGTCGCCGCGTCCGAGGAGCGCAGCCAGCTGCAGAACCGCGCGGCCGCCGAGCGCCGCCTCGCGCAGCTGCTGCGCGAGGCCGTGTCGGCGCCGCCCAAGGCGCGCCGGCCGACGAAGCCGACCCGCGGCTCGGTCGAGCGCCGGCTGGCCGGCAAGAAGCAGCGCAGCGCGCTCAAGCGCACGCGCCGCGACGCCTCCGACTAGTCGAGCTCGCGCCGCTGCTCGGGCGCGCCCGGCGGGCCGGGCGGCGCCGGCGGCTCGTCGAACGAGCGCGGCAGGCGCTTGAGCCGCTTGTCCATGTTGCGCACCAGGAAGAACGTCGCGACGAGGAGCACCAGGACGAGCACGAGCGCCGCCGGGCCGGCGAGGGCGTCGCCGTCGACCGCCAGCACGTCGACCGCCACGTCGACGGCCAGCACGCCGCCCAGGGCGCTCACGCCTGCACCCGCTCGCGGACGCCGGCGAACAGGTCGTCCTCGGGCAGCTCGGCGTCGACGATCGTGCGCGCCAGCTGGAAGTCCTCGGTCGGCCACGCCTGCTGCTGCAGGTCGAGCGGGCAGGCGAACCACCGGCCGGTCGGGTCGACCTGCGTCGCGTGCGCGATGAGCGCGGCGTCGCGGGTGGCGAAGTGCTCGGCGCACGGCACCCGCGTCGTGATGCGGCCGGCGTCCTCGGGCTTGTCCTCCCAGCCCTTGAGCCACTCCTCGTACGGCGACTCCAGGCCGTGCTCGCGCATCACCGCGTCGAGCGCCAGCAGGCGCTCCTTGTGGAAGGTCTCGTTGTAGTAGAGCTTCAGCGGCTGCCACGGCTCGCCCGCGTCGGGGAAGCGCTCGGGGTCGCCGGCCGCCTCGAAGGCCGCGACCGAGACCTCGTGGCAGCGGATGTGGTCGGGGTGCGGGTAGCCGCCGTTCTCGTCGTACGTCGTCATGACGTGCGGGCGCTGCTCGCGCACGACCCGCACGAGCGCCTCGGTCTGCTCCTCGAGGTCGCCGGCCGCGAAGCAGCCCTCGGGCAGCGGCGGCAGCGGGTCGCCCTCGGGCAGGCCGCTGTCGGCGAAGCCGAGGAAGACCTGGCGCACGCCGAGGATCTCGCGGGCGCGGTCCATCTCGGCGGCGCGCACGTTCGTGATGTCCTCGAGCACCCCGGGCGTGTCCATCGCCGGGTTGAGGACCGACCCGCGCGAGCCGTCCGTGAGCGTCACGACGAGCACGTCGACGCCCTCGCGGGCGTAGCGCGCCATCGTCGCCGCGCCCTTGCTCGACTCGTCGTCCGGGTGCGCGTGCACGCACATCAGCCGCAGGCCGTCCACCACAGCAGGTCTCCTCGTCGCCGTCCTGGGACCATGGTCCCGTGCCGACAACACCGCTCGCCGCCCGGGCAGTCCCGTGAGCCGCCTCGCCTGGGCCGGCACCGCCGCCGCGGCCCTCGCAGGCCTGCTCGTGGCGATCGCGCTGTTCACCGCGTACGGCGCCGGCGAGGACGCGCGCATCAGCATCCGCGGCTACGAGGTGCTGTCCGACCGCGCCGTCCGCGTCGACTTCGAGGTGGTGAAGGAGCCGTCCGCGACGGCGCTGTGCTCGGTGTTCGCCCGCGGCGCGGACGGCGCCGAGGTCGGCAACGCGCTCGTGCGCATCGGCCCGTCGGACGACGGCGTCGTGCGCCAGTCGCGCGAGCTCGCGACCACCGCGCGGGCCGTGACCGGCGAGGTGCTGCGCTGCGAGGTGGAGGGCGCGCCGTAGGGCGGCGCCCCTAGGCTGTCCGGACGCGGTGACCGCCGCGCGCACGCGCAGCACCGAGCCAGGAGGACCCGTGAGCACCCCCGAGACGACCGGCGCCACCACCTGGCTGACCGTCGAGGCCCACCAGCGGCTGACGGCGCAGCTCGCCGAGATGCAGGGCGACACCCGCGCGCAGATCGTGTCGCGCATCGAGGCGGCCCGCGAGGAGGGCGACCTCAAGGAGAACGGCGGCTACCACGCCGCCAAGGAGGAGCAGGGCAAGCTCGAGGCCCGCATCCGCCAGCTCACCGCGCTGCTGCGCGACGTGCGCGTCGGCGAGACGCCGTCCGGCGACGTCGTCGAGGAGGGCTGCGTCGTGTCGGTCGACTACGGCGACGGCGACGTCGAGACGTTCCTGTTCGCCAACCGCGAGAACGCCACCGACGAGGGCGGCCGCATCGGCGCGCTCGACGTCTACTCCCCCGAGTCGCCGATCGGCCAGGCCATCGCGGGCCACCGGGCCGGCGACCGCGTCGTCTTCGGCCCCCGCAAGACCGCCGTCACCATCCAGGACGTCGCGCCCTACGCGCCGTAGTTGCTCTCCGCCGGCTAGCGGCGGACGGCGTACGACGCGCCCGCGAGGGCGGCGACCACCGCGTCGCTGTCGTCGCGGCCGCGGGTCTCCAGCTGCACGGCCACCTCCACCTCGTCGACGTGCAGGCCGGTGCCGCTGCGCCGGTGCTCGACGTCGAGCACGTTGACGCGCGTGGTCGCGAGCACGGCGAGCAGCCGGGCGAGCTCGCCCGGGCGGTCGGGGATGGTGACGACGAGCGACAGGTAGCGCCCGGCGGCGACGAGCCCGTGGTGGATGACCTTGGCGAGCAGCAGCGGGTCGACGTTGCCCCCGGACACCACGGCGACGACCGGCGGCGTGAAGTCGCGCGGGCGTGCGAGCACGGCGGCCACCGCAGCGGCGCCGGCCGGCTCGACGACGAGCTTGGCGCGCTCGAGGCACAGCAGCAGCCCGCGGCTGATCTCGTCCTCGTCGACGGTGACGACCCGGTCGACCAGGTCGCGCACGAGGCGGAAGGTCAGGTCGCCGGGGCGGCCCACCGCGATGCCGTCGGCCATCGTCACCATGCCCGGGTGCGGCACGGGGTGGCCGGCCGCGAGCGAGGGCGGGAAGGCCGCGGCGCCGGAGGCCTGCACCGCGACGACCTCGACGTCGGGGCGCAGCGCCTTGACGGCGACCGCGATGCCGGCGACGAGCCCGCCGCCGCCGGTGCACACCACGACGGTGCGCACGTCGGGGCACTGCTCGAGGACCTCCAGCCCGGCGGTGCCCTGGCCGGCGACGACGTCGTGGTGGTCGAACGGGTGGATGAGCACCGCGCCGGTCTGCGCCTCGAACTCGCGGGCCGCGACCAGCGCCTCGTCGACCGTGTGGCCGGCGTGCCGCACCTCGGCGCCGTACGCCTTGGTGGCCTGCACCTTGGGGATCGGCGCCGACACCGGCATGAAGACCGTCGAGCGCGTGCCGAGCAGCGAGGCCGCCAGCGCGACGCCCTGCGCGTGGTTGCCCGCGCTCGCGGCGACGACGCCGGTCGCGTGCTGCTCGGGCGACAGCCGCGCGATGCGCACGTACGCGCCGCGGAGCTTGAACGAGCCGGTGCGCTGGAGGTTCTCGCACTTGAGCAGCACCGGCCCGCCGACGCGGTCGGACAGCGCGCGCGAGGCCTGCACGGGCGTCGTGTGCGTGACGCCGCGCAGCAGCTCGCGCGCAGCCTGGACGTCCGCGAGCTCCACCACGCGTCGATCCTGGCACCCTGGGCCCGTGACGCTCCTCGCGCGGGTCGTGGCGGCCGTGCTGCTGGTCGCCGCGGGCGCCGCCCTGCTGGCCGTCGGGCAGCCGTCGCCGGCCCTGCTCGGGCTCGCGGCGCTGTGGGGCGCCGGCCTGCTGCTGCTCAGCCTGCGCGGAGCACGCGCTCCTCGAGGGCGCTGAGCGCCTGGCGCATGGCGGCCTCGCCGCCGAACTGGAAGCCGAGCTGGCTGGCGTAGCAGGCGCAGGCGTCGAGCCGCCGCGCGGGCAGCTGCGGCGGCACGTGCTCGACCAGCCCGGCGGGCACGTCCGCGCTCGGGGCCGCGTCGGGGACGCGCAGCACGTACGGCGCGTCGCGCCACCACTGCACCGGACGGCCGCAAGCGGCGAGCGCGCGCGTCACGTGCAGGTGGTCGACGTGCGCGCCGAGCGACTGCGGCCCGAGCCACAGGTCGGCCTCGCGGCCCTCGAGCAGCGCCACGACGTCGCGCCAGGCCTCGTCGCCGGGGAGCGGGCCGGCGAACAGCGCCGCCGCGCTGTCGTAGCCGCGGTGCGGCGCCTCGGGCAGGTCGAGGTGCTCGTGCGCGACGCCGAGGGCCGCCATGGCGCGGCGGTCCTCCTCGCGGCGCAGCGCCATGTAGTCGACCTCGGGGCCGAGGCCCTTGTCGGTCTGGCAGGCCAGCGCGAAGCCCGTCGGGTCGGGCACCGAGCGCGTGAACACCGTGAGGACGGTGACCTCGTGGCCGTCGTCGACGAGCGCGGCGAGGGTGCCGCCGACCGAGAAGGCCGCGTCGTCGAGGTGCGGGCTGACCGCGAGGACCCGCATCAGAGCAGGTGCGCTGCGGACCGGAAGCGGCAGGACGGGTCGACGTCGCGCGGCACGGTGAAGCCCGTCGCCGGCGCGGTGCCGGCGAGCGCGTCGTAGACGCCGCTGACGCTGCGCGCGAGGACCGGCCACGCGTAGCGCGCGCGCACCTCGGCGAGCGCGGTCGCCCGCAGCCGGTCGCGCAGCGCCGCGTCGTCGAGCACGCGCTCGAGCTGCGCCACCAGGCCGTCGACGTCGCCGGGCTCGTGCAGCAGGCCGTTGTCGTCGTGCCGCAGGCAGTCCACGACGCCGACGCTGCGCGTGCTCACGACCGGCAGGCCGCTGGCCATCGCCTCGAGGATGGTGTTGCTGAAGCCCTCGCTGTAGGTGGGGCTGACGAAGACGTCGGCGGCGCGGTAGGCGGCGGGCGCGTCGTCCGGCGCGGTGTAGCCGGTGAGGAGCACGTCGTCGCGCCCGGCGCTGCGCCGGGCGACCTCGTCGCTGTCGGGGCCGATGCCGCTGACGACCAGGCGCACCTCGCGGCCCGAGGCGCGCAGCCGGTCGTGCGCGTCGAGCAGGTCGAGCACGCCCTTGCGCGCGTCGACGCGGCCGTGGAACAGCAGCACGGGCGGGTCGCCCGCGGTCCACTGCCTGAGGGCGCGGGCGCCCGGGGTGAAGCGCTCCGTGTCGGTCGCGCCCGGCACGAGCGTGAAGCGGTCGGGGTCGGTGCCGTGGTGGCCGACCACCTCGTCGCGGAAGCTCGCCGAGCCGATGAGCACCGCGCCGGCGTGGTCGAGCACGGTGGTGATGGCCGCCTTGTGCGTCGTGCAGCAGGTGCCGACCCAGTGCCCGTCGCCGCCCTGGATCGACACGACGGTCGGCAGGTCGAGCCGGCGTCCGGCCTCGAGCACGGCGAGGCCCGGCGGGTAGCCGTACTGCGCGTGCAGCACGTCGAACGAGTTCCCGGCGTGCAGGGCCAGCACCGCGTCGACGAGGTCGTCGACGTCGCCCTCGAAGTCGGCCGGCACCACGGTCTCACCGCGGCTCGGCACGGCGTGCACGCGCACGCCGGCGGGCACGCGCTCGGGCGGCGGCGGCCCGCCGCCGTAGACGCGCGTGCCGGCCTCGTCGTCGCGGTAGGAGCTGACGAGCGTCACCTCGTGGCCGAGCGCGACGAGCTCGCGCAGCAGGTTCTCGGCGTAGACGCTCATGCCGGACACCGCCGGCCAGTAGCGGCGGCTGACGAAGCAGACCCTCACGCGCGCTCCCCCTCCTGCTCCGCCGCCCGCAGCAGCGCGATCGACCGCGGCACCGACTCGTGCGCGCGGTGGCTGTCGCGCGAGAGCTCGAGCGTCACCAGGCGGTCCCAGCCGACGTCGCGCAGCGCGGCCAGCACGGCCGGCAGGTCGACGTCGCCCTCGTCGAGCTGCAGGTGGTCGTGGACGCCCCGGCGCATGCCCTCGACCGCGACGGTGCCGAGGTGCTCGCCGAAGGCGCGGACGGCCTCGTGCGGCTCGTAGGCGCCGCTCACGACGCAGTGACCGGTGTCGAGCGCGAGGCGCAGGCCGGGCACCTCGGCGTGCAGCCGCGCCCAGTCGTCGCAGTCCTCGACGAGCATCCCGGGCTCCGGCTCGACCGCGATCGCGTACGCCGCGCCGCCGTGCGTGTCGAGCAGCGCGCGGAGGCCGTCGACCACCCAGCCCCAGGCCTCGTCGCGGTCGACCCCCTCGCGCGGCACGCCGGCCCACAGGCTGACCGCCTCGGCGCCCAGCACCTCGGCCAGGTCGCAGGCGCGCCGCAGGTAGGCCAGCCGCCGCGCCCGGCCCTCGGGGTCGGCGGTGACGAGGGTCGGCTCGTGCTTGACGCGCGGGTCGAGCAGGAAGCGCGCGCCGGTCTCGACGACGACGCCGAGGCCGAGCGCGTCGCAGCGCGCCCGCACGCGCTCGGCCTGCGCCGGGGCGTCGTCGGCGAGCGGGTCGAGGTGGTGCACGTCGAGGGTGAGCGCGACGCCCGCGTAGCCGGTGTCGGCGAGCAGCGCGAGCCCGTCGTCGAGGCGGTGGTGCGCGAGCCCGTTGGTGTTGTACGCGTACCTCACGCCGGTGCCCCCGCGAGCTGCGCGAGGTGGCGGGCCGGCTCGCGGTAGAGCGGGTAGAGCGGGCCGACGGCCGCCTCGACGCCGGCGCGGTCGAGCCAGGCCGGCCCGCCGAGCCGCTCCTCGGCCTCGGGCGTCACGCGCACGCGCGCCCAGCCGCCGGGGTCGGCCCCGACCCGCACGAACGGCAGGCCGAGGTCGAGGGCGCGGCGCACGCCCCGCTCGCCGATCCGGCCGTAGCTCATCGTCTCCACCTCCAGCCCGGGCACGAGCACCTTGGCCGCCGCGACGCCGTCGCCCGACAGGTCGAGCACGAGCACGTCGAAGCCGGCGTCGTGCAGCCGCCGCTCGACGTCGGCGCGCAGCGCGGCGGGGGTGTCGAGCCCCGGCGTGGTCGGCAGGTCGGCGAGCGGCACGGTGCTGCGGCGCGAGAGCACGCTGCCCTCGAGCAGCGCGGTGAGCTCGGCGGCCGAGAGCGCGAGCCAGGCGCGCATCGCCTCGAGCGCCCGGGGCTCCTCGCGCGCGACGGCGTCGTCGGGCAACGCGGCCAGGTAGGCGTCGAGGTAGCCGTCGCCGGCGAGCGCCCGCACGCGGTCGAGCGAGCCGTGCGCGAAGGCCTTGCGCGCCCGCGAGCTGCACAGCTCCAGCAGCGCCTTGCGCACCGCGACGTCGCGGTCGGGGTGCGACGCCTCGCCGCACGCCGTGACGCTCACCGGCTCGCCGTCGGGCGAGGGGTCGGCGGCGACGGCGTAGACGTTCGTGAGGCCGAGCTCGGTCGACGCGAGCTTGACGACCGGGTCGACGCCCGCGGCGCGCAGGCGGGCGAGCGCCTGCAGCGCGGCGGGGTCCTGCAGCCCGTCGAGGTCGACGACGACGCCCCGGTCGAGCGCGCGGAAGACGAGCCCGTTGCCGTCGCGCTGCAGCAGCTCCAGCAGCCCGTGCGACACCGCGCGGTCGAGGTCGAGCCCGGCGCCCAGGCCGTTGGTGATGACGGTGGTGAGGCGGGGCCCGGGCGGCAGGTCGACGGGGCGCGAGGCGAGCAGCTCGACCGGCACGAGCACGTCGGCGCCGTCGCGCGCGCGGCGCGCGGGCAGCCAGTCGAGGGCGTCGTCCGGCGTCCACGGCGAGCCGGCCGGCAGCCCCAGCGTGCGCGGGTCCTGCACCTGCCTGCCGTCGCGCACGAGCGCGGCGTACGACGCCCGCTCGGTGCGCGCGCGCGACAGCACGGCGTGCGACCGCAGCCACTCGACGAGCTCGCCGTACGCCGACGTGCGCGCCGCCTCGGCGTCCGGCCCGTAGCCGATGCCGTTGCCGCCGGGGGCGTCGAGCGCGGCGACCGACCAGACGGCGCTGCCGGTGCGGTCGAACGCCGACAGGTCGGTCTCGAGCACGCGCGGGCCGACGGCGGCGGCGTACGCCTCGAGCGCGCGCGTCACAGCTCGTCCATCGGCACGGGGCCGGCGTCCGGCGGGCCGGACAGCAGCCGGTCGACGAGGTGCACGACGTGGTCGGTCGTCACGCCCGGCACCGCCTCGAACGGCGTGAGCACCGCGCCGAAGTCGAGCTGCGCGACGACCTCGCGGTAGGCCCGCAGCTCGCCGTGCGACAGCGGGATCTGGGCGTGGAAGGCCTTGTGCGCCGAGAGCGCGAGGGGCCGGCCCTCGTCGTCGAGGTCGGCCTTGAGCGAGTCGCCGCAGAACAGGTAGCCGTGGCGGCTGTCGTGCAGCACCGAGTGCCCGTCGAAGTGGCCGCCGGTGCGGTGCAGCACGACGCCGGCGGCGAGCTCGAGCCGGTCGTCGGCGGGCCAGGTGACGCGGAAGGCCTTGGTCCACTCGAGGTCGCGCACGCCGACGGCGACGACCGCCGGCTCGAGCTGCTCCTGCAGGCGCCACAGCGCGCCGTAGCCGTGCACGTGGCTGGCCGCGAGCACCTGCAGCCCGCCGCGCTCGCGCAGCGAGGAGATCGCGTCGTCGGAGTACCAGGGCGCGCACTCGAAGCCGAGCCGGCCGGCGTCGGTCTCGAGCACCCAGCCGCGGCTGTCGAGGCCGAAGCGCGGGCCGCAGCCGTGCTCCTCGACACCCGGCAGCAGGCTCGGACCCGACTGGCAGGTGACCGTGCGGTCGACCTCGTCGACGGTGGCGAAGCAGAAGCCGTCGGCGGGCAGCGCGTTGCGCACGTCCGCGCACACCGGGCAGGTGAGCGGGCCGGGCGCCGGCCACCGCTGCCAGTGGCCGCAGTTCGTGCAGGCGTACGCCGGCAGGTCCGGCAGCAGCCCGCGGTAGGGGTTGGTGCTCGTCGTCATGACGGGAGCGCCTCCAGGAGCAGTCGGTGCAGGCGCAGGTCGCGCGCGCTGTCGTAGGGCCAGGGCGCCTCGCCGGCGACCGCCGCGCTGAAGGCGGCGAACTGCGCCGCGAAGGGCGGGGTGTCGGCGAAGGGCACGTCGACCGGGTCGGGGGCGAAGTGGGTGAGCGTGCCCCCGGCGGTCTGGCCCATCGTGTCGACGGCGACGAGCGCGCCGCGCGTGCCGACCACCTCGAGGCGGCGGCGCGGCAGCGCGTCGGGCGTCGCGTACGACACGTGCAGGTCGACCAGGACGCCGCCCGGCGTGCGCCCGTGCAGCAGGGCGCCGTCGTCGACGGCGTAGCCGTGCACGCGCGACGCGACGACGGCGTGCAGCTCCTCGACGTCCTCGCCGAGCAGCACGCCGGCGAGGTCGAGGCCGTGCGGCGCGAGGTCGATGGCCGCGCCGCCGCCGGCGCGCCCGCGGTCGACGCGCCAGTTGTCGTGCGGCGCGCCGTCGGGGGACCAGTCGGCCGGCAGCCAGCAGCCGTACGCGATGCGCACGGCGGTCACCGTGCCGAGCGCCGGGAGCAGCGCGGCGAGGCGGCGGTGCGCCGGGTGCCAGCGCTGGTCGTAGGCCGTGCCGAGGAGCACGCGGCCGGCGCACGCGGCGACGATCGCCTCGGCGTCGGCGAGGTCGGCGGCGAGCGGCTTCTCGCACAGCACGGCCTTGCCCGCAGCGGCCGCCGCCTCGACGAGCGGGCGGTGCGCGGCGTTGGGCGAGGCGACGTAGACGGCGTCGAGGCCGGGCGTGGCGAGCAGCGCGTCGAGGTCGGTCGTGCCCGGCTCCGGCACGCGCGCGAGGGCCTCGGGCGACACGTCGTGCACGGCGAGGACCGCGGCGCCGGGCGTCGCGCGCAGCGCCGGCAGCGCGTGGTCGCGCGCCACCCAGCCGCACCCGCTCACCGCCCAGCCGACGGTCACCAGGCCTCCGGCAGGTCGACGAGCAGGCGCCGCCGGGCCGCGTCGGCGGGCAGCGGGTCGGGCCAGCGCGCGGGAAGGTAGCCCGACCGGGGGCCGTACTCCTCGGCGTAGCGCGCGGACGGCCAGGTGAGCGCGCCGTCGACGTAGAGCGGGTTGGCGCGCAGCGGCGGCAGCGGCTCGCCGAGGTCGTGCGGCGCCGGCGCCCGCACGTCGCCGGCGACGAGCGCCACGGCCTCCGCGCCCTCGAGCGCCGCCGCCGCGGCGGGCCGCGGCGCGCGGCCGTCGAGCAGCGCGCGCGTGAGCTCGTCGTCGTCGTAGAGCAGGCCGGTGCCGAGCAGCGCCGACCACTCCTGCGCGGCGAGCGGCAGGCCGTGCGGGTCGGCGACGTGCGCGTGCCCCACGACCACCGTGCCGCCCTCCCCCGCCAGCGCGCGCAGGCCCGCCACCGCAGCGTGCTTGTCGCGCACGAAGTACAGCGCGTCGTGGCACAGCGCGTA
>CANKBT010000016.1 GCA_947479995.1 Frankiaceae bacterium
CGCGGCGTCGCCCTCGACGCGCGCCGACGCCGGCAGCGCCCGGCGGCGGGCGAGGGCGGCCGCACGCCGCCCCGCCTTGTCGACCACGCGCCGAGCATCGCGCACGCCCGGGAGCGGCTAGCCGGACGCCCGGGCGGTGTTGCGGCCGGCGGCCTTGGCGGCGTACATCGCGCGGTCGGCCTGCTCGCGCAGCTGCTGCGCCGTCGTGCCGTCGTGGGGGAACAGGCTGATGCCGACGGACACGGTGGCGCGCAGGGCGAGCCGTCCCGCGGCGCCGTCGAGCTCGAAGTCGGCCGACAGCGCCAGCCGCAGCTTGTCGGCGGCGGCCTGCGAGGCGGCGCGGGCCTCGTCGCGGTCGGCCGGCAGCCCGGTGAGCAGCACGAGGAACTCGTCGCCGCCGTGCCGCGCCAGCAGGTCCTCCGTGCGCACCTCGGAGCGCAGCCGCCGGGCCACCGCCATGAGCAGCTCGTCGCCGACGGCGTGGCCGTGCCGGTCGTTGATCGGCTTGAAGCCGTCGAGGTCGAGGAACAGCATCGCCAGGCTGGTGCCGTGCCGGGTGGCGCGGCCCATCTCGACCTCGAGCTGGTCGTCGTGGTGGCGGCGGTTCGGCAGGTTGGTGAGCGTGTTGTGGCGCGCGAGGTGCGTGGCCCGCGCCTGCGCCGCCACCCGGTCGCTGACGTCGCGGTGGATGCCGACCCAGTGCTCGACCCGCCCGTCGTCGCCGTGCACCGGCAGCAGCTCGAGCTCGTCCCACCACCGGGCGCCGTCGGCGCGGGTGCTCGGCACGGTGACGCGCACGGGGAGGCCGGCGCGCACGGCCGCCTGCAGCACGGCGGCGACGTCGGCGTCGGCCGTCGTCGGCCACGGCGCCGGCAGGCCGCGGCCGAGCAGCTCCTCGCGCGGCTGCCCGGACAGCGCGCTCAGGGCGCCGTTGGCGTAGACGACGGTGGTGCGGTCGCCCTCGACGCGGGCGACCGACAGCCCGGTGTCGGACTGCGCGAGCGCCCGGCCCAGCAGCCCGGCGAGCGCGTCGTCCGCGAGCGGGCGCGCGGGGTCCTCGAGCGTCCGCGCGGCGCGCGGCGGCGCGGCGCGCAGCCGGGCCAGCAGCCCGCGCGCGGCCGCGACCACGTCGCTGCGCTCGTACGTGACGGTGTAGTCGAAGCGCCGCTCGTCGTCCGGCCCGGTGTCGCCGAGGTCGATGGCGACGAGCGCCGCCGCGAAGTGCGGGCCGAGCACGAGCACGTCCCACTCGTCGACGAGCGGGTCGTCCGCGGCGAGCGGGATGCCGCGCACGCCGGGGGCGGGCTCCTCGGGCATCTCCTGGCCGAGCGCGACGACCAGGCTGCAGCAGGAGGCCAGCGTGCCGTAGCGGCGCACGGACGGGGGCGAGAAGTGCCGCTGGTGCTCGAAGGTCGAGATGAGCACGGCCGGCTCGCCGATGACCAGCGCCTGGCGCTCGAGCCAGCGGGCGATGCCCACGAGCAGCGGCTTGGTGGCACGTCGCAGCGCCGGCGCCTTGGCGGCCACGAGGTCGTACGGGGTGCCGGTGCGCGGCGGGGCGACGGGCGGGCGCCACCGCGGCAGGTCGTGCGCGCCGTGCGGCCGGGCGGTCGGCACCGGGCCGGGCCCGTACGCGTCGAGGCCGGCGAGCGGGGCCGGCCGGCCGAGCAGGTAGCCCTGCCCGAGGCGCGCGCCCATGCTCACGGCGAGGTCGGCCTGCGCGCGCGTCTCGATGCCCTCGGCGAGCACCAGCGCACCGGTCTCCTCGGCGTACGCCGCGACGGCGCTCACGGTCTCGGCGACGTGCGCGTCCGAGCGCCGCTGCACGAGCTGCAGGTCGAGCTTGACGACGTCGGGCTGCAGCACGGGCAGCAGCGACAGCGAGGCGGGCACGACGCCGACGTCGTCGAGCGCGATGCGCCAGCCGGCGGCCCGCACGGCGTCGAGCATGTCGAGCAGCGGGCCGGGACGCCCGGTGAGCGCCCGCTCGGTGATCTCCAGGACGCGCACGACGCCGGGGTCGAGCGCGCGGTCGGCCTCGAGGAAGTCCCACGTGAACGGCGAGGAGGACGACGCGGGCTCGGCGTTGACGAACAGCGCCACCGCGCCCGCGGCCCACGCGCCGAGGCCGCCGGCGCTGGCCGCCCGCAGCGCCTGCGCGCGGCAGGCCCAGTCGAGCTCCGGCAGCCGGCCCTCGCGGGCAGCGCGGGCGAACAGCGCGGTCGGCGGCGCCGGCGCCTCGGGCGTGCCCGTGCGGGCCAGGGCCTCGAAGCCGAACACCCCCGCGCCGTGCAGGTCGAAGATCGGCTGGAAGTGCATGAAGGCCGGCCGCAGCACCGGGGGCACCGGCCGCTCGAGCGTCACGACGACCCCGCGCCAGCAGCGGTGGCGGGGCTCTTCGGGGACGGGGTCACGGGTCCTCCAGGCGCACGACGGGGCGGCGCCACCGAGGACCGGAGTGACGACGTGAGCGTACGAGAGGCGAGCCCTCCCCGCCTGCCGTTCGACGCACGGGCCGGCCACTAGGGTCCGCGCATGGTGACGAAGGCCGTGATCCCGGCCGCCGGTCTCGGCACGCGCTTCCTGCCGGCCACGAAGGCCACGCCCAAGGAGATGCTGCCGGTCGTCGACCGGCCGGCCATCCAGTACGTCGTGGAGGAGGCCGTCGCCGCCGGCCTCACCGACGTGCTGATGATCACCGGGCGGAGCAAGCGCGCGCTCGAGGACCACTTCGACCGGGCGGTCGAGCTCGAGCTGGCCCTGGAGGCCAAGGGCGACCCGGCGCGCCTCGCCGCCGTGCGCGAGACCAACGAGATGGCGCAGGTCCACTACGTGCGCCAGGGCGACCCGAAGGGCCTCGGCCACGCCGTGCTCGTCGCGGCCGGGCACGTCGGCCACGAGCCGTTCGCCGTGCTGCTCGGCGACGACCTCATCGACCCGCGCGACCCGCTGCTGTCGACGATGGTCGAGGTGCAGCAGCGCGAGGGCGGCAGCGTCGTCGCGCTCATGGAGGTGCCGCACGAGGCGATCTCCCTCTACGGCTGCGCGGCCGTCGAGGGGGCTGGCGACGTCGTGCGCATCCACGGCCTGGTCGAGAAGCCCCCGGTCGACGAGGCGCCGAGCGACCTGGCGGTCATCGGCCGCTACGTGCTGTCGCCGACGGTCTTCGACGTGCTGCGCCGGACGCCGCCGGGCCGCGGCGGGGAGATCCAGCTGACCGACGCCCTCGCGACGCTGATCGCCACGGAGCCGGTGCACGGCGTCGTGTTCCGCGGCCGCCGCTACGACACCGGTGACCGCCTCGACTACCTCAAGGCCGTCGTGCGGCTCGCGAGCGAGCGCGACGACCTCGGGCCGGAGCTGCTGGCCTGGCTGCGGGAGTGGCTCCCGCAGCAGCCGTGAGGCGAGGGGCTGCGCCGTGAGCGGGCCGCTCCGCGGGGCATGCTGGGCGCATGCCTGACCCCGGCACGGCCCCTGACCCGCACGGCGGCGGCGAGCCGCTCGTCAGCGTCGACGACCACCTCGCCCGCGTCCTGTCGGTGGTGCAGCCGCTGTCGCCGCTGGAGCTCGGCCTGCTCGACGCGCACGGCTGCATCCTCGACGAGGACGTCGTCGCGCCCGGCCCGCTGCCGTCCTTCGACAACAGCGCCATGGACGGCTACGCGGTGCGCACCGCCGACCTCGCGCAGGTGCCGGCCGTGCTGCCGGTCGTCGGCGACGTGCTCGCCGGGCCGGCGACGGCGCTGCGGGTGCAGCCGGGGCTGTGCGTCCGCATCATGACCGGCGCGCAGATGCCCGCCGGTGCCGACGCCGTCGTGCCGTTCGAGTGGACCGACCGCGGCGTCGCGCACGTGCGCATCGACCACGCGCCGCGGCCCGGGGCGCACGTGCGTCGCGCCGGCGAGGACGTCGCCGCCGGCGAGGTCGTGCTGCCGCGCGGCACGCACCTCGGCGCCGTGCAGGTCGGCCTCGCCGCGGCCGTCGGCCGCTCGCGCCTGGTCGTGCGGCCGCGCCCCCGCGTCGTCGTCGTGTCGACCGGCAGCGAGCTGGTCGAGCCCGGCGGCGCCCTCGACCCCGGCCGCATCCCCGACAGCAACTCGATCGCGCTCACGGCCGCCGCCGTCGAGGCGGGGGCGCAGGCCTACCGCGTCGGCATCGTCCCGGACGACCCGGCCGCGCTGCTCGACACGCTGGAGGACCAGCTCGTGCGCGCCGACGTGCTCGTCACGAGCGGCGGCGTCAGCGTCGGCACGCACGACGTCGTCAAGGAGGTGCTGTCTCGCCTTGGCACCGTGCAGTTCGACCGCGTCGCCATGCAGCCCGGCATGCCGCAGGGGTTCGGCACGATCGGCCCGGACTCCACGCCCGTCTTCGGCCTGCCGGGCAACCCGGTGTCGGCGCTCGTGTCGTTCGAGGTCTTCGTGCGCCCGGCGCTGCGCAAGATGCTCGGCGCCCTGCCGGTCGAGCGCCCGCAGGTGCAGGCGCGCGCCACCGAGGAGCTGCGCGGGCCGGCCGGCCGGCGGGCGTACCTGCGGGTGCTGCTCGAGGTGCGCGACGGCGCGTACGTCGTCACGCCGGTGAGCGGCGCGGGCTCGCACCTGCTCGCCGGCATGTCGCGCGCCAACGCGCTCGCGGTGCTCGCCGAGGGCGTCGACCGCGTGCCCGCCGGCGGCACGGTGCCGGTGGTGCTGCTCGAGCGGCGCGGCCGGTGACCGGCCCGCGCCTCACGCACGTCGGCCCCGACGGCGCGGCGCGCATGGTCGACGTCACCGGCAAGGACGTCACGGCGCGCACCGCGACCGCCTCGGGGCGCGTCGACCTGTCGGCCGAGGTGGTCGCGCTGCTGCGCGGCGAGGGCGTGCCCAAGGGCGACGCGCTGGCCGTCGCGCGCGTCGCCGGGATCATGGGCGCCAAGCGCACGCCCGACCTGGTGCCGCTGTGCCACCCCGTCGCGCTGTCGGGCGTCGAGGTGGAGCTGGTCGTCGACGACGGCGGCGTCGCGGTGCGGGCGACCGCGCGCAGCGCCGACCGCACCGGCGTCGAGATGGAGGCGCTCACCGCCGTCTCCGTGGCCTGCCTGACGCTCGTCGACATGTGCAAGGCGGTCGACAAGCGCGCGGTCATCACCGGCATCCGGGTGGAGGCCAAGACCGGCGGCAAGAGCGGCCCGTGGGCGCGCTGACCGGCACGGCGCTGGTCGTCACGGTCTCCGACCGCTCCTCGCGCGGCGAGCGCGAGGACCGCAGCGGCCCGCTGTGCGCGGCGCTGCTGGCCGAGCTGGGCCTCGACGTCGCGCCCGTCGTCGTCGTGCCCGACGAGGTCGACGCCGTGCAGCAGGCGCTGCGCGCGGCCGCCGGGGCGTACGACGTCGTGCTCACCACCGGCGGCACCGGGCTCGCCCCGCGCGACGTGACGCCCGAGGCGACCGCGCCGCTGCTCGACCGCGAGGTGCCCGGGCTCGCCGACGCCGTGCGCGCCTCGGGCGGCGACGCGGTGCCGACCGCCGTGCTCTCGCGCGGCGTCGCCGGCCTCATCGGCCGCACGCTCGTCGTCAACCTGCCCGGCTCGACCGGCGGCGTGCGCGACGGCGTGCGCGTGCTCGCGCCCGTGCTCGGCCACGCGATCGCGCAGGTGCGCGGCGGGGGCGACCACGGGTGACGCCGGGCTGGCCGGTGGTGCTGTCGCACGGGGGCGTGGTGGTGCGGCCGCTGCGGCTGCGCGACGCGCGGCGCTGGAGCGAGGTGCGCACGCGCAACCGCCGCTGGCTGCAGCCGTGGGAGGGCGCGTCGCCGTCCGCGCAGCCGGCGACCTGGGAGTCGCGGCACTCGCCGGCGGTCTTCACCGCGCTGCTCAGCCAGCAGCGGCGCGAGGCGCGCGCCGGCCGGGGCATGGCGTTCGCGATCGAGGTCGAGGAACGGCTCGTCGGCCAGGTGACGGTCAGCGGCCTGGTGCGCGGGGCGTTCGAGAGCGCGACGCTCGGCTACTGGGTCGACCGCGACGTCGCCGGCCGCGGCGTCGTGCCCACGGCCGTGGCGCTCGTCGTCGACCACCTGCTCGGGCCGGTCGGCCTGCACCGCGTGCAGGTCGACGTGCGGCCCGACAACGCGCCGTCGCTGCGGGTCGTCGAGAAGCTCGGGCTGCGGCCCGAGGGGCGGCACGAGCGCTACCTGTTCATCGACGGCGCTTGGCGCGACCACCTCACCTTCGCGGTGGTCGCCGAGGACGTGCCGCAGGGGCTGCTGCACCGCTACCTCAGGTCGCGGGAGGACACGCCGCCGCACCTCCACCAGGAGTAGCCGGGCGCTCACTACGGTGCGCCCGTGGGTAGCGGTCTGATCCTCCTGGTCATCGTCGGAGCCTGGCTCGCGGTGCTCGTGCCCATGGGTCTGCGCTCGCACGACAGCGCCACCTCGCTGCGCTCCACCGACCGCTTCAGCGACGCCATGCGCGTGCTGTCGCGGCGCCCGACCGGCCACGAGAAGACCCGCGTCATGCCGCGCCGCCCGCCGTCGGAGCCCGAGCTGTCGACCGGCCCGCGCGAGGGCCGCGGCCTCGTCGAGCGCCTCGCCGCGCTCGACGAGCACGTGGCCGCGCCGCGCCCGGCCACGCCGATGCTCGTCCGCCGGCGCCGCACGCTGCTCGGGCTGATCGGCACCGCCCTCGCGCTGCTCGTCGCCGGCCTCGTCGGCCCCGCGCTGCTGCTCGTGCCTGCCGGGCTGCTGCTCCTGCTCGCCGGCGCCTTCGCCGCCCACTGCCGCCGCCAGGCCGTGCTGCGCGCCGAGCGCTTGCGCGCCCAGCGCCGCCGCGACCGCGCCGCGGCCCGCCGCGAGGCCGCCCCGCGCGTCACCGGCATCCCGTCGCGCATGCCGGCCCGGCCGGCGCCGCTCGTCGCCCCGCTGCCCGCCCCGGCCGTCCGCCACGACGAGCCGCTGCCCCTCGTCGCGCCCGCCGCCGTCGGCGACGGCACCTGGCAGCCGGTGCCCGTGCCGCTGCCCACGTACGTCGGCAAGGACCGCGCCCCCGAGCGCCCCCGCCGCGTCCTCGACCTCACCCGCCCGGGCCAGTGGACGGCCGCGCTGGAGGCCGACGACTCGGTGCTGGCCGAGCTCGGCGACGGCAAGGAGCTCGACGTCATCCTCGAGCGCCGCCGGGCCGTCGGCGGCTGGTAGCGTCCTCCTCGCTCTGAGCACCGTCTCGGGGGCTGTGGCGCAGTCCGGTAGCGCACCTCGTTCGCATCGAGGGGGTCAGGGGTTCGAATCCCCTCAGCTCCACCACAACATCGAAGTTAGAAACATCGCCATGCGCGATGCGACTCGCACCGTCGAGGCCTGAGCCTCGGCGGTGCTTCGCTTTCAGGTCCTGCTCGACCGTCGCCGCTGGAAGGTCGCGCAGGCCCTGAAGCGCCTCGACAGGCGCTGTCCGGTGCACGCCGACGGCTTGCACGGCGTCATCCTCGACGTCGAGGTCGAGGTTCTCGAACCAAGCTTGGTTGTAGTCCCGACGACCCTTCTCATCGCTGCGCAGGTACGCCTCGCCGCAGTGGGCGAGCAGTCCGAGCAGTGCTTCGACACCGCTCCGCTGACTCGTCTGACCGCGACTCAGGCGCTCGAGTGCGCACTCAGCACTCGGTAGGTCGTCCGCTAGCTGCTTCTGCTTAGCGCGAGCGATGTCGTAGGGAACGACGCCCTCCATGGCCATGTCCGACCACTTCAGCCGTTGCCGTCGGGTGGCAGCGATGCGCTGCTCAAGCTGACCGCGCGCTTCTGCCTGATCGGCCTGGAAAGCGGCGAGATCCCGCAGCAGGCCGGCGCTCAAGGCAGCCGCCACCTCCGGCGGGAAGGCTTCGCGCTGCCACTGCGCCTCGACGGCCTGTTCGACCTGCTCGACCGGTACGTGCGGCAAGGTGCAGTCAGTGCGGCCGGAGTGTCGGCCGGCGCAGTAGAAGTACTCATAATGGTCTCCACGGCGTCCTCGGGTGACGACGAAGAGCAGGCGCGACTGACAGCGCCCGCAGCGCAGCGCGCCCGACAGGTAGTGCTTGTTGCGGTAGGAGCGCTCACCGGAGACGCGGTGGCCCTCCAGGACGCGCTGCACCTGTTCGAATGTCTCGGCGCCACGAACACCGGGTGCTTCCCCTGGTACTCGACACCGCGCCACGTCACGAAGCCGATGTAGTAGGGGGTTGCGCAGGATCTCGTGCAGCTTGTTGGCCGGCAGCGGCCGGGCCGCACGCTTGGGAGTCGGCCGCTGCGTCAGCCCGCGGTCGGCCAGTTCCGCGGCCAGCATCTTGAGGCTGTAGTCGCCAGTGGCATAGGCCTCGAAGGCCCAGCGCACGAGCTGGGCGCGCTCCGGGTCGGGCTCGATGGTGCGGACCTCTTGGCCATCGCGCACGTGTCGGACGTTGAGGTAGCCGAGCGGTGCGACGTGCGGCGTGCCGCCGGCTGAGACCTTCTGCTGCGTGCCCTTGATGACTTCGTTGGCCAGGTTGCGCGAATAGAACTCGGCGATCGAACTCATGATCCCGTGCAGCAGCGTGCCGCTAGGCGTCTCGTCGATGTTCTCGGTGACGCTGACGAGCTGGGCGCCGGACGCTTGGATCTGCGCCGTCAGGGTGACGTCGTCGAGGCGGTTGCGGGCCAGGCGGTCCACCTTGTGCACGATGACGTACTGCACCGAGTCGTCCGCCAGGTAGCCAAGCATCCGCTGCAGCGCTGGGCGGTCAGTCGAGCGGGCGGACTCACCGCGCTCGACGAAGACTTCGGCCACGCTCGCCCCGAGCGCCTCGGCCCGCTTGAGGCAGGCATCGCGCTGGGCTGGGATCGAGTAGCCGTCGGGGTCACCTTCGCCGTGCAGCTGGTCCTTGGTGCTGACGCGGACATAGACAACGGCACGGGGCTTGACCTCGGGGACGGCGGCCAGACGAGTCACCTGCGGCTCCGATCCGTACGTCGCGGCATCGCAACGGCTCTACCTAGGCTCGCCGCGACACCCGCCCACGTCTAGGGCTGGCGTGGAACCTGTGGACGCGGGTCGTGCCTTGCATCGAGTGGCCTCCCCCGTCAGGACAGTGCGGCGGATTCGGCGCGACCGTTCAGAGCCGCAGGGTGCCATCTTTCGAGCGCGCGCCTGTCGGCGATGCGCCGCCTCTGCGCGGCTGACCGGCCGCCTGTGACATCCTGCGGACCGGCACGCGCACGAACCCAGGAGCGAGGTGTCCCGGTGGCCGACAAGCCAAGCACTCTCAGGGAGTTGGCAGACAACGACCCTGACCGGCACGACGTTTACATTGCGCTGGTGGCACCGCTCGGGGCGAGCACTGAGCACGTACTTGCCACTTTGAGTGCCGTCCTCGACGGCCAATACGGCTATCAGGTGAACCACGTACAGCTGTCATTACTGCTTGATGACATAGTCGGCTTATCGACCGGTATCTTGCCGCGACGCGGTGAGCCGCATTACCACAAGCGCCGCATGAACGCAGGCGACGAGCTCCGGCGCATGGCTGGCGATGACAGCGCCCTTGCGGCACTTGCCATTGCAAAAATCGCCGCCACTAAGACTACTGGTCCTACGGCTCATGTACTCGTAAGCTTGAAGCACCCTCGTGAAGCGGCGTTGCTCAAGAAGGTCTATGGGTCTGCCTTGTGGCTTGTCTCCGTCGTGCAGGACTCTGACGAACGTCTCGCAAATCTTGCTAACCAACTCGGTGAGGCCAGCGGGTCCTTCGAGCCAGCACCAGAGTCCGCCGCTACGCTCCTTATGGCGCGGGATGAAGCGGACGAGGACGCCCGCCATGGGCAGCACGTTAGGGACGTGTTCTCGGCGGCAGACTTCTTCTTGCCTGTCCGACAGGGTGTGCCGCTTACGCCTACGGTGGAGCGCTTCCTATCGGGTGTCTTCGGCGCGCCGTTCTTGTCTCCTCGGCTTGAGGAGGAGGCCATGCGGCATGCGCAGGCCGCGGCCCTTCGATCGGCCGCGGTCGGAAGACAGGTAGGTGCTGTAACCATTCCCCCCGGCGGTACGCCCTACGTCTTGGGTACCAATGAGGTACCAAAGCCCGGTGGCGGTCAGTACCGCGAAGGCGACCAGCCTGACCATCGCGACTTCCAAGGCGGAGTAGACCCTAATCCCGCATACACGCAACGCGTGCTTCGCGAGGTGATGGACCGATTGGCCTCGGGAGGCTACTTCACGCAGGAGCGCAATGAGGCCGGGGGCGCAGCTGTGCTTCGCGAAGCACTCGCCCCGGACGCGGACGGCAAAGCGGTGCTCGATGGTACTCGCGCGCGGGCGCTGATCGAGTTCACCCGGTGTCTGCACGCAGAACAAGCCTCGATTGCGAATGCCGCCCGATCGGGTACGAGCATTGGCGGAGGGAGGCTCTTCAGCACGACCTTTCCGTGCCATGAGTGCGCCAAGTTCATCATTGGAGCCGGCATTGTCGAGGTCCAGTATATCGAACCGTATCCTAAAAGCTTGGTGCGTGAATTGTACCGCGACTTGATTGATGCGCGGCCTCCGCTAGACGCAGTCGGCAATGACGACGAGATACTGTCCCGGGGACGCGTCCCCTTCCGGCCCTTCCTGGGGTTTGCGCCAACAAGGTATGACGAGGTCTTTGTGGCCAAGGCTCGCCGCACGCAGGGGCGAGTGTCACAACACACCCCGAGATCCGCCTACCCAGTCGGGTTGGGCTGGAGTCGCAGTGCGGTGGAGACAGCGCAGGACGAGGTTGTTGTAGCTGTGGCCGCAATTGTCCAGGAAATCGGCCTTAGTGCCATCAAGACGACTCCCTCCGAAAGAGTCGATGATTCACAGGAAGCGGACAGCGACGCGGCTGTACCCAATGTAGAGGAGACCGGATGACCCACGGGGGCGGCTGTCAGATGAGTGGGATACGGTCGCGAGATGCTTGACGCTGATAACGGCTCCACCTCATCACCGCGCTGGTTAATGGATCAAGCTTCGATCTCGGCGCAACGTCTGGCGGGGCTTCGCCCAGAGAATCTTGGGCCAACAGGCCGAGTGATCCGCGAACTGGCTGTTCGTTGGGACGTCAAGCCCGCAGGTGAACTCAAGGCAGCCCACTCGACGAGACCGGCTCGGCCGCGACGCGGGCGCAGTGAGCCTGCGAAGAACCAACTGCCTCTCGTAGCGCCCGTCAGGGACACGCACGAACAGCTTTGACGGAGGCAGTGGGCGACGTCGATGGGGTGGCCCCGCCAGGGTCAGGTGCTTGACCGCGCACCCTTGACCCAGGGTGCCTTTTGACTGTTGGACTTTGAAGTCAGGTGCCAGCGCCGGCACTCCCACAGGTATATACCAGTCGGAGAAGCCAGTGGGCGGGCTTCGAGGCGCCGACTGATGGCGCGGCGTGCCAGCTCCGCCTGCCACTGCATCCGGTACGGCTTCTTGTTGCAGTTCGTCATTGTGCTGAGCCCTCGAACGTGGCACTCGCTCGGCTGACACCAACGCGGCACCTGGGGCACTCCCAACAGAGTGCTTCCCGCGAGGCACTCGACAGTGCCAGGGCGCGCCACCGTACTCGCGCTGCGCCGCGTCGCCCAGACCTGGAGACTGGGTCAGCTGTCTCGTCGAGCTGACGCGCGATGCTGGGTGTGCCTGGTCCGCGTCGGGACTTTCGCTACGGTCGGCGGGCGCTGCCCCACCAGCGTATGGCGCGGCCCGCGGATGCTGCGGTCGTGTCTCGACGCTTCGGCGGCCCAACCGTCACCTGGGCCCGGCCGTTCTCACCCCTGCCCGACGCCGTTGCTCGGCTTCAGCTGCGCTCAACGCAGAGACAAAGCCGGGAGCCTCGCGTAGACGTGCGAGGAACTCGTCCACCGCGAGGTCGATGACGCCCTGCAGCGTCTCGCGACCACTGAAGGAACCTGCCATGTGCAGTTCGAAGCGACGACGGTCATCCACGCGGTAGCCCGTCGGCGCAGGCGGTGGTGACTTGCGCACCGGGCCGCGCGCGCCCGCGGAAGCCGGCCTGACATCCCCCATGTCGCCTCCTAATTTGAAACATTGTTCCGCATGCTGCACAGCGACGTCCAGTCCGCCCGGCAGGGCGCGCAGCTGCTGGGCTGGGCTGGCGAGCGCGTCGTGCGCGTGGCGTTTCGCGGCGTAGCGTTCACGGCTGTCGCCTCGCTGGACCCGACTGAGCACGGGCGTCGGTGCCTTCGCGGCGATGGCGCAGTACTGGAGGCCGAGCGCCTTGCCATCGAGCTGCAGGCAGGGCCGAGTCGCACGCTCGCTCCGCCGCTGCGTCTTCACGGCTGTCTCGTGGTGGCTCGTGACGCCAACGGTGTGCGGGAAGCGGCACTGCTTGCCGGCTACGCACCTCGGGCAGTGATGCTGCAGGACCAGCGGTCGCTGCTCGGACTCCTAGCCGATGCGGCCGTCCTTGACGTCGGTATCGTGCTGGTCGCTAGCCACGGGCCTCGACTGCTTTCTCTAGCCGGGCCTCGGGTTCCCGGCGGCCACCCATGAATGACTAGTGGCTAGCCTGCCGGCTCTGAGTATGAGAACTATGTAGCGTCGCACGATTTTGGCTCGCCTGGAGATCATTTCGGCGAGCAAATCGCTAAGGTGAAGAGCATCCCTAAGTGGTGGCACAATAACCTATAGAGCACTTGGGTAATGCGATCCCCCGACTGCGGCACAGGTGCGCGATCAAACTCACAGTGCATTGACTGCTAAGGGCAGACTGCTTGTCGTGCGGAGCGGTGGCTCGGGTGCCTGGGTGGGCTCCACCACAAGCGGAAGCGAGTGGCTCAAGGACAAGTTGTGGCCGTGGCCTGCGTGGCGAAAATGCATGGCCACGCAGGACACGGTCTCACAGCGCCGCGTTGGCGGACTTGATAGACCGCAGTTCAGGAGGACCGTCAGTCCGCACGGCCCAACCGACGTCGATACGCCGCCCTCTCTCGAGCGACGATCTTTCGGGCACCTGTGGAGTCGAGTCGCCAGCGGGCGACATCGATGCTCACATCAAAGGCTTGCGCAGCGTCCTCATTGCTCGCGTCTTGACGTGCCAGACGCTTCGCTGCTTCGAAGGGGAGTAGCAGCTCGGCTCCCAGCTCCCGCGCTTCGTGCTCGTGCTCGTCGTCAGCGGTTCGGCAGCCGCGCTCATTGACGAGAGCCTGTGAGAACGGGTGCTCGAGGAGGAGGTGCGCCATCTCGTGGCCAAGCGTCGATCGTCGCCGCGCCGGAACGTGCAGCTCGTTCTCGAGGATGACTACACCCGAACCATAGGGGATCAGAGCCCCGGAAAAGACGTCCGGCCGCCTGACCTGGAAGTGCTCAAGTGCTTCAGAGGAGCACGCGACGTCGCTCATGCCGTAGACGTCTACGCCGTACATCTCCGCGAGCGCGTACGGATCGAATGGCTCGTGAAGGCCTACTCCCACTTCTTGACGCACCTCGACCGCAAGGCGCTTGAGGGCACTCTTGTTCAAGCTTGTTCCGATCTGGCCGCCCGGGCTCGGCGCACGGTCGCTCGTATGACGTCCTCAAGGTATTCGATGTCGGCGGCGCTCAAATCCTTCCGCGCACGGAGTAGCGGCGCCAGTTGTGTCTCGAGTTCAGGCTGTTGCTCTTGCGGCCTTTGCGCCTCGGACGCTAAGACGAAGTCCTCAACTTTCATCTTCAGGTACCCAGTGAGAGTAACCAGCCCATCGGCGTCCGGTCTATACCCGTTGTTCAAGCGCGAGAGCAAGGATGGACTGACGCCAATGTCTTTTGCCAGTTGTCGCCAAGACAGGCGCCTACTAGCTCTCTCGGCGTCCAACGCTGCGTACAGCGCCGGGATATTCACGGCCATCCTTGACATTCAGATCCTCTCATTGCACGGAGGGTGACTGTCTCACAACCGAAGCGGTGCTCGACACGCGACACGAGGTGTGCTTGGCTACGACCAGTGCGTCGGAACCGACACACTACGTCGAGAACGGAGTAGGCATGGAACCGCTGGGCACGACTGCACGCACGGGAGAGACCTGTCCGGAGAGCGGGGTCTGGTCGGTGGTCGGTACGCCGACGACGACGGCCCCGATCGCCAAGGGCAACAAGATGCCGCCGTACAGCGGCCAGGCCGTCACCTGGCGCCTGAGCCAGTACGCCTGACGGGCTCAGCCCCTGACAGGTCGTGTCAGACCGCACGACTTCACTCCACGTACGTCGCAACGCTCTCGTGAGGAGACAGCATGAAGGATGAGAAGAACCACGACAAGGACGGCGCGGACGTCGTCATCAACGGCGAGGCGAAGCAGGTGCCCTCGCGGACGGTGACCTACGCGGAGGTCGTCGAGCTGGCCTTCCCGGGCTTCGGGCAGGACGCGAACAGCACCTTCGTCGTGCTGTACCGCAAGTCGGACGGCGCTCGCGCCGAGGGCAGCATGGTGGCCGGCGACTCGGTCAAGGTGCACAAGCAGGGGTCGAGCTTCAATGTCACTCGCAGCATTCGCTCGTAACGCCGACCTGGCGCGCTTGCGCGCCGAGGGCTACAGCGCCAGCCTCTTCGCCTCGACTGCCGGAACGGCGCACCTGGTGATCGCCGATGTGCCCTACCTGACGCCGTCCGGTGAGGTGGCCCGTGGCGAGTTCATTGCGGCTATCGGCCTGGTGGGGGAGCGGCTGGAGCCGCCGGCCGATCACACAGTGCACTTCAAGGGCCAGACGCCGAGTGATCGGCAGGGGCAGGCGCTCGCGGACGTCATCAACAGTCCGGGTGCCTTCCAGCTAGCGCCCGGGCTCAGCGCGGACTTCTACTGCTCGAACAAGCGTGCTGACGGCGCGAACTTCGTAGACCACCACGAGAAGATGACGCACTACGTACGGCTGCTCGAGGTGCACGCGCAGTCCGTCGTCCCGGACGTCACAGCCCGCCTCTTCCGGCCGGTTCAGGACGCCGAAGGTGACAGCCCGTTCGAGTACATCGACAGCGCCACCAGCCGCGCCGGCACTGGCGTCCTGTCAGACCGGCTAGCCGCCGAGCGGGTGGCCATCGTGGGGTTGGGCGGGACCGGCAGCTACATCCTCGACCTGCTCACCAAGGTGCCGATCGGCGAGATTCACCTCTTCGACGCTGATGAGTTTCTGTCCCACAACGCCTTCCGGGCACCGGGCGCCGCCTCGCTGGCGGACCTCGAAGCCCGGCCGAAGAAGGTGCACTACTACGCCGAGCGCTACGCGGTGCTGAAGCGTGGCCTCGTGCCGCATGCCTACGCGCTCGGTGCCGCGAATGTCGATGAGCTCGGCGGTTTCGATTTCGTCTTCCTGTCCATGGAGGGCGGCCGGGTCAAGCGCGAGCTTGTCGAGGGGCTTGAGCGCTTGGGCATCAGCTTCATCGACGTCGGGCTCGGTGTGGACCTCATGGATGGCCAGCTCGGCGGCGCTGTCACCGTGACAGCCAGCACGCCCGGGCAGCGCGACCACCTTCGTCGCCGCGTGTCGCTCGAGGACATTGACGAGGAGGCTTTGTACGACCGCAACATACAGATCGTCGAGCTGAACGCCCTCAACGCAGTCCTGGCCGTGATCAAGTGGAAGAAGCTGCGCGGCTTCTACCGCGACGAGGAACAGGAGCACTACTCGGTGTACCGGTTGGACAGCAACTCATTGATCAATGAGGAGCAGGCGTCGTGAGACAAGTCGCAGCGCTGCGCCCAGAGTTTGTGGAACTGATGCCGGCGACTATTGAGCCCGCGGTTCTTTACGTCAGCATGGAACACCGCGTCACGAAGCACCTGTGTGCCTCAGGGTGTGGGGAGGTCGTCGTGCTCCCTCTGCACCCCGCCCAGTGGCGTCTCACCTTCGACGGCGAGCACGTATCCCTCGAACCGTCCGTCGGCAATGCCGACCTAGCGTGCCGCGCTCACTACTTCATCACAAAGAACGAGGTGCGCTGGGCGCGACCGCTGAGCGCAAAGCAGGGTCAGGTCGGCCGGCAGCGAGACGTACAGGCCGTCATCTCCGTGGATGCGGTTCGCACCGCGAAGGATGGCGCTTCAGGAAGTCGCCCTTGGTGGCGCCGGCTTCTTCGTCTGCGCTGACTTGCGGCGTCGTGGAATCACGGAGGTAACACTATCCAGACAGCTGACTACGCCAAAGCCATAGCGCCAATAGTGCCGGTACTGCTGCTAGCTGCGCTGGCAGTACCACTTGCACTGCCCGATAAGCCGGTGCGGCGCAAGCGAGCCTTTGCCGATCTGTGCACGGTGGCTGCCCTAGTCGGGTTGAGTGTGCTCACAGAGCTGCTGGCGCTGTTTGGAGTCTGGCAGGGCGGCTTGACCAGTAGCGACACGCGGGCACTGACAGCGCTACTCATTGCGACAGCGGCGGTCGCTGGGTATCGCATCTTCTTACCGGTGGCCCGGGCCTACGCGGAACTCTGTGTCGTCCCCGAGCCGCGTGCTTGGCGGGTCTTCGGCTTTGTAGCTCTGCTTGTGTTCTGCGGTGCCTTTTACCTACTTGCCTAGCAGCCGCACGCCCCAACGTGCGTGCCTCCCGACTACTGCTGGATGCTCCCAGCCAGGCGGAGCGCCTGACTGGAAGCATCCGAGGCGACTGTTACGGCTAGGCCTGAAGCGTGAGGCTCAAGCGACGCTGGGTCCTCGCTGCAGAGCCGAGTGCTCAGCTGGAACCTAATTTACCCGGAAGTCGGAACAGATGTTGGTGAAGGTCGTCGTGCGCCCACTCGGCGCCCGCGTCGTGAAGCTGGCGCACGCGATGTACGTGTGGCCGTAGGAGTACGCCGTGCTCGAGCGCTGGAAGAAGGCGGGTGCCGGTACCTGGCCGCCGGTGCTCCACGGCGACGCCTGCGTCTGCACGCAGTTGCGGCCGTAGCCGTCGCACTGACGGAGGTACACCGACGACGCCTCCACCGCGATCGTGCTGTCCTGCACCGAGTTCACGCCCAGGTTCACGCCACGCAGGCTGCCGCCGTACTCGACGCAGATGCGCGCCGTGGCGTACGCGTTCAGGTAGTTCTTGCAGCCGTCCTGGGCCGCCTGAGCGGGCGCCGTCGGCATGAGGGCAGTGGCCGAGATCGCGGCAGCGGTGGCAGCAAGCACAGTTCGAAGCTTCAAAGTGATCTCCACGGGTGATGAGCGCTACGCCATTTGGCGGAGCCGCGTCACCATGCCACCGGCGCACGCGCCTGTCGAGGCGGCGGTCAAAATCAGGGAAGCGGCGGCGACCTAGGTCAAATTGTCGATGGGCAGCAGATCCGTCGGCGCGCTACTGAGTCGCGCGGCGCCACCCATCTCGCCATGGCGGCCGCTGTCTCGTGCAGGACGCGGCGAGCCAGCGCGACGAGAGCCTGACCATCTGCGGTCAGCACGACCTCTCGCGCTCCACGCGTGGCCAGCGAGGTCCCCTGTTGCCGCTCGAGCTGGGTAACGCGACGACTGAGACCGGACTGCGTGATGCGAAGGCGCTGAGCTGCGCGAGTGACGTTGCGCTCCTCGGCGAGGACCACGAAGCTCAAAAGTGCGTCATACCGCACGTCGCGAACGCCGCGGCAGCAGATTGACTACAACGGTTACCGCGTCATTGTGAATGAGGACCTGCCGTGGAAGAGCACCGCATTCGTTCCGAACAACCCTCGACCGGTGAATTGACTGCGATGAGTTCCACTGAGTGGCGAGCTCGTTCCGTCTCGATGAATGCCTACGTCACGGTCAATCTCGGCCAATTGGCCGACTCTTGGAAGCATCATGTGACCAGATTCGTCGCGGAATTCGACTCACCAAGGGGTGACCGGACTACTTGGGGTGTGCACGATTACACTGCAGCGCTCTATATCCGTGATGCCATCCAATCCGCACTGGCCGAGCTGTCGCCCGAGGAGAGAGCGCTCGTTGTGCAGGCCATAGATTCGGCTGATCGTGACTTGCGGGCACTGGTCGAGCTCGACTCCACCGAGCGCTTGCTCATGGCGGCATCCTCCAAGCCGGACGTCGTCTCTTGGTGGTGGACGCATATACCAGTGAGGGGGCCGGTGCGCCGCGACCTAGGCGGTGGATAGCACGCGTCGTGACTGTGCGACGGTGTGGCCACAACTAGGCTCAGACCATCGGTGCGCGGGCTTCTCCGCGAAGCCATGCAACGCCCGTGCAGAAGTGCGAAGGGCAAGCGCTTAAAGTCGCTCCCACGGCTTCCGGAGTACGACGCCACGGAGCTTGAGTGCCCGCCGCACCGTCTCGTGGTCGCAGCCGAAGCGCTCGCTGAGCTTCACGAGTGACAGGCCAGCTGCGTACAGCCGGACGGCTTCCTCAGTCTCAGGCTCGGACAAGCCTTTGGCACGTACTGCGACACCTGCTCGCGCCAGGTGTGCCCGGACGCTGTGACGGTGGATGCCGTACTGGGTGGACAGGATGCTCATGTCGGCCCCGGCCGCGCAGCCGGTCAGCAGCTCGGTCACTTGGTCGCTCGTCAGCCGAACCTGCCGCTGCCGGACCGGTCGTGGCTCCGCTGCGGCACTCGGCAGCGTGACCAGTGCAGTCTGTAGGCGCCTGACCAGCGCAAAGAATTTCGAGCTTGCTCCTGTCAAGACCACCCCGCACCCGTACGACCCGCGCCGCCGCGGACCTCCCGGTCCCGGCGGCGTCGTGCTGCGCGGGTCGTCCGCCCGGCCCCCCGGACGCCTGCGGCGGCGACGCCCCGGGCCGCGACCCTGGTAGACAGGACGGCGCGCCGCGCAGGGCCCCCGAACACGGGTGAGGCCGCGCTGGCGCCCCGCAGGCGACGCCCCCCTCCGCAACCCGGACCGCGGGGGCGTCGCCTGTGCTCGTCCGTCAGATCCAGCTGGGGAACCACATCCGGTCGCGCCAGGCCTCGATGCTGATCGTCTGCGCGGCGAG
>CANKBT010000017.1 GCA_947479995.1 Frankiaceae bacterium
CAGGCGACCCGCATGGCCGAGGTCCTGCTGGCCAACCCGGTCATCGAGGACTTCCGCGTGCGCACTCCGGCGCGGGGGTAGTCCCCCGCCATGGAGATCAAGCTCTCGCTGGCCCTGCCCCGCGACGAGCTCTCCGTCCCGGTGGTCCGGCGGCTGCTCAAGCAGTCGATGGACGTCCTCGGCGTCGAGCCCGACGTCACGGCCGACATCGAGCTCGCGCTCACCGAGGCCTGCACCAACGTGCTGGAGCACTCCCAGGAGGACGACGAGTACGAGGTCAGCGCGGGGATCGACGGCGACCAGTGCGTCATCGAGGTGATCGACCGCGGCAGCGGCTTCGACGGCAGCCTGCTCGGCCTGGAGCACGCCGACGGCGCGGCCGAGGGCGGCCGCGGCATCCAGCTCATGCGCGCGCTCGTCGACCGCGTGGAGTTCACCAGCCGCCCGTCCGCGGGCACGGTCGTGCACCTGGAGAAGGCGCTCGTCTGGCGCGAGGGCTCGATCATCCAGCACTGGACGGAGACGGCCCCCGAGCCGCAGCACGGGCCCTGGAGCGACGACGAGACGCTCAAGGACGCGCCGGAGCCGACGCAGGCCTGACGACTAGGCTCGGCGCCGTGAAGATCGGTGTCGTCACCTTCCCCGGCAGCCTCGACGACCGCGACGCGCAGCGCGCCGTCCGCCTGGCCGGCGGCACGCCGGTGGCGCTGTGGCACGGCGACGCCGACCTGCACGGCGTCGACGCCGTGGTGCTGCCCGGCGGCTTCTCGTACGGCGACTACCTGCGCTGCGGCGCCATCGCGCGCTTCGCGCCGGTGATGGGCAGCGTCGTGGAGCAGGCCGGCAGGGGCATGCCGGTGCTCGGCATCTGCAACGGCTTCCAGGTGCTCTGCGAGGCCCACCTGCTGCCGGGCGCCCTCACCCGCAACGGCGGGCTGCGCTTCCTCAACCGCGACCAGGAGCTGCGCGTCGTCAACACCCGCACGGCCTGGACGAGCGACCTGCCGGAGCGCATCACGATCCCGATCAAGAACGGCGAGGGCTCGTACGTCGCCGACGAGGCGACCCTCGACCGGCTGGAGGGCGAGGGGCAGGTGGTCGCCTACTACGAGGGCGCCAACCCGAACGGCAGCCTGCGCGCGATCGCCGGCGTCGCCAACGCGCGCGGCAACGTCGTCGGCCTCATGCCGCACCCGGAGCACGCGGTCGAGGACCTCACCGGCCCGGGCACCGACGGCCTCGGCTTCTTCACCTCCGTCCTGAGCGCGCTCGTCCCGTGACCGGCACGACCGGCCTGGACACCGTCCACCGCGCCGTCGAGACCCCCGACGAGCCGCAGCCGTACGCCGACCTCGGGCTCGAGGACGACGAGTACGCCCGCATCCGCGAGGTGCTGGGCCGCCGGCCGACGCAGGCCGAGCTGGCGATGTACTCGATCATGTGGAGCGAGCACTGCTCCTACAAGAGCAGCAAGGTGCACCTGCGGCAGTTCGGCGAGCTGCCGAAGGGCGACCGGATGCTCGTCGGCATGGGCGAGAACGCCGGCGTCGTCGACGTCGGCGAGGGCCTGGCGGTGACCTTCAAGGTCGAGAGCCACAACCACCCGAGCTACGTCGAGCCCTACCAGGGCGCGGCCACCGGCATCGGCGGCATCGTGCGCGACATCCTCACCATGGGCGCGCGCCCGGTGCTCGTCATGGACCCGCTGCGCTTCGGCGACGCCGACCACCCCGACACCGCCCGCGTGCTGCCGGGCGTGGTCGCGGGCATCGGCGGCTACGGCAACTGCCTGGGCCTGCCCAACGTCGGCGGCGAGGTCGTCTTCGACCCGACCTACCAGGGCAACCCGCTCGTCAACGCGCTCTGCCTCGGCGTGCTGCCCAAGGACCGCATCCAGCTCAGCGCGGCCCGCGGCGTCGGCAACGTCGTCGTGCTGCTCGGCGCCAAGACCGGCCGCGACGGCATCGGCGGCGTCAGCGTGCTGGCGAGCGCGACCTTCGACGAGGACGGCCCGGCCCGGCGCCCGTCGGTGCAGGTCGGCGACCCGTTCACCGAGAAGCTGCTCATCGAGAGCTGCCTGGAGATGTTCGACGCCGGCCTGGTCGCCGGCATCCAGGACCTCGGCGGCGCCGGCCTGACCTGCGCGCTCACCGAGACGGCAGCGGCCGGCCGCTCGGGCATGCGCGCGCACCTCGACCGGGTGCCGCTGCGCGAGGCGAGCATGGAGCCGCACGAGGTGCTGGCCAGCGAGTCGCAGGAGCGCATGCTCGCGATCGTCGAGCCCGGCAAGCTGCCGCAGGTGCTGGCCCTGGCGCAGAAGTGGGGCGTGCTGGCGACGGCGATCGGCGAGGTGGTCGAGGGCGACCGGCTCGAGGTGCTGTGGCACGGCGAGGTCGTCGTCGACGTGCCGCCCGGCAGCCTCGCCGACGACGGCCCGGTCTACGAGCGCCCGACGGCCCGCCCCGCCGACCTCGACGCGCTGCGGGCGGCGCCCGAGCCGGCCCACCCGGAGGTCGACGCCGACCTGGTGCTGCGGATGGTCGCGAGCCCCAACCTGTGCAGCCGGCGCTGGGTCGTCGAGCAGTACGACCGCGTCGTGCTCGGCAACAGCGTGCTGGCCTGGCCGGAGGACGCCGGCGTCGTGCGGCTGTCCGAGGAGACCGGCCTCGGCGTCGCGCTCGCCACCGACGGCAACGGCCGCTTCACCCGCCTCGACCCGTACGCCGGGGCGCAGCTGGCGCTCGCCGAGGCCTACCGCAACGTCGCCGCCACCGGCGCCGTCCCCATCGCCGTCACCAACTGCCTGAACTTCGGCAGCCCGGAGGACCCCGAGGTGATGTGGCAGTTCGCCGAGGCCACCCGCGGGCTGGCCGACGGCTGCCGGGCGCTCGGCATCCCCGTGACCGGCGGCAACGTGAGCTTCTACAACCAGACCGCCGAGACCGCGATCAACCCGACGCCCGTCATCGGCGTGCTGGGCCTGCTCGACGACGTCGCGCGCCGCACGCCGATCGGCTTCCAGGAGCCCGGCGAGGTGCTGCTCCTGCTCGGCGAGACGCGCGCGGAGCTGGGCGGCAGCGAGTGGGCGTGGGCCGAGCACCGGCACCTCGGCGGCACCCCGCCGGAGGTCGACCTCGACCGCGAGCGCCTGCTCGGCGAGGTGCTCGTCGCGGGCAGCCGCGACGGCATGCTCTCGAGCGCCCACGACCTGTCCGACGGCGGCCTGGCGCAGGCGCTCGTCGAGTCGGCGCTGGCGAAGGGCGTCGGCGCGCGCGTCGTGCTGCCGGCCGGGGCGACGCCCTTCGTGCAGCTCTACAGCGAGTCGGCCGGCCGCGCGCTGGTCACCGTGCCGCGCTCGGAGGAGCTGCGCTTCACCGAGATGTGCAGCGCCCGCGGGCTGCCGTGCACGCGGGTCGGCGTCACCGACGGCACCGGCGAGCAGGCGCGGCTCGACGTGCAGGACGTCCTCGACCTGCCGCTGGCCCGGCTGCGCGAGGCCCACGAGGCGACCCTGCCCGCGCTGTTCGGGCCGCTCGCCGGCTCGTAGCCCGGCGCCCACCGGGCAGGCCGGGGGGCATGAGCACCCTCGACGTGATCCGGTCCGCCCCCCAGCAGCTCACCGTGGACGCCGCCCTCGTGGCCGCGGCGATCGACGCCGCCACGGCGTGCACGGTCGTCTGCACCGCCTGCGCCAGCGCCTGCCTGTCCGAGAGCGACGTGGAGGGCATGGCGACGTGCGTCCGCGACGACCTCGACTGCGCCGACCTCTGCGGTGTCACCGCCCGCCACCTCGCCCGGCTCAACGCCAGCGACCGGCAGCTGACGACCAGCCTGCTCGCCGCCTGCATCGAGGCGTGCGTGCAGTGCGCCGCCTCGTGCGCCCCCCACCGCGAGCACCACGAGCACTGCCGCCTGTGCGAGGAGGCCGCCCTGCGCTGCGAGCAGGCCTGCCAGGCCCTGCTCGACGCCCTGCGCTAGCCGCGCCCCCGGCTGGCAGGCTGGGCCCGTGCCGCCGACCGCCCCCTCGTACGACGCCGTGCGCGCGGCGCTGGACGCCCAGTGGGCGGTGCTCGTGCCGGCCCTCGCCGCCGCCGACCCCGACGCCCCGTCGCGGGTCGAGGGCTGGTCGGTGCGCGACCTGGAGCGGCACCTCGCGCAGACGGCGGCGAGCCTCGCCGCGCTGGCCACCGGGCCCGAGGCCGCCGGCACGCCGGTCGGCGTGGCCGGCTGGGCGCGGGCGCTGCACGGGCTGGAGGCGGTGCCCGACCCGGGCGCCCCGCCGCTCGCCGAGGCCACCGCCCGGGCGCGCGCGGCGCTGGCCGGCGCCGACCCCGAGCGCCTGGTGCCGCAGCGCACCGGCGTGCACCGGCTGGCCGACGCCGCGCTGTTCCGGCTCGTCGAGGGCGTCGTGCACGGGCTCGACCTGCCGGAGCCCGTCGACCCCGCGCGCCCGGCGCTCAAGCTCGTGGTGAAGGCGCTCGTGGGCGTGCTCGCCGAGAGCGCGCCGGGGCGGGCCGTCGAGGTCCGCGTGCCGCCGTACGCCGCGGTGCAGCTGCTCACCGGCCCGCGCCACACCCGCGACACCCCGCCGAGCACGGTCGAGACCGACCCGGTGACCTTCCTGCTGCTCGCGACCGGCCGGCTGGCCTGGGACGACGCCAGCGCCCGGGTGCGCGCGAAGGGCGAGCGCGCGCACGCCGTGGGCGGGCTGCTGCCGTTGCTGACCTAGGTCAGGCGCAGCTGGTCAGCGAGAGCCCGTCCGCGCCCGCCGGCGCGACGTCGTCGTAGAGCTCGCGCAGCTCGTCGAGGAGGTCGTCGCGCTCCTGCGCCGACGCCGTCACCACGCTGAGCGCCGTGCAGGTCTCGTCGTCGGCCTCCCAGGTGACGTAGCCGTCGCCGCGCCAGGCGGTGTTCGGGCCCTCGCCGAACGGGTCGGTGTCGAGGAGCAGGCCGAGGCCCAGCTCGCCGAGCACGCCCTGGTCGACCACCTCGGCGCCCGCCGGGGCGGCCGGCAGCGGCACGGCGACCGGTGCGGGCGAGCCGGGCGCGAACACCTCCTCGGTGGTGGTCGGCGGCGCCGCGAAGGCGGCGTCGAGCCGCGCCTGGCCGCCGTCGTCGACGAGCGCGCGGGCGTACTCCGCGCCGACGACGTACGGGAAGCCGGTGAGCACGTCGGCGACGAACGACGTGCTCTCGTAGTCGCCGTACAGCTCGTCCAGCTCGTCGTCGACGCCGTCGCGCACCTCGTCGGGCTGCGCGTCGTACCAGGCCTCCTCGACCCGGGTCGCGTCGCCCTCGACGAGGGCGGCGAAGGCCAGCCCGCGCTCGTCCTCGGCGGTCTCGAGCTCGGGGCGGAACAGCTCGAAGTGCTGGTCCTGCACGGCGTGGGTCAGCTCGTGCACGAGCGTCATGCGGGCGAGCGGGGTGAGCGCGGTGCCGCGCACGACGAGCTGCTCGGTCTCGGTGTCGTAGAACCCCAGCACCGCGTCGGCGCCGTCCTCGCCGAGGGCCTCGTCGAGCTCGTCCTCGTCGCCGAGCAGCCCGAGGGCCAGCAGGGTGGCGGTGTCGCCCTCGTACGCCGCCTCCTCGGCCTTGGTCGGCGCCGGGCCGGAGAACAGCGCCTCGACGAAGGCGTCGTCGTCGAGCACCTCGACCTCGACCTCGCGCAGGAAGGGCAGCCCGCGCTCGGCCTCGACGAACTCCTGGAGCCCGGGCAGCGCCGCCGCGACCTCGGCGTCGGCGCTCACCGCCCCGGTCGCGGGGTCCTGCTGCACGACCGCCGTGACGCCACCGGCGAGGGCCAGCGCCAGCGCGGCCGCGCCGAGGGCGAGGTGGCTGCGGCGCGGGCGGGGGCGCGACGGGCCGGGCGGCGGCGGGCCCTGCCACCACGGCACGGGCGGCGGCGCGCCGGCGTCGGCGGGAGTGGCCCACGGGGCAGGAGTGCTCACCCGAGGATGCTCGCACCCCGGAGGCGGTCAGGAGGCGCGGTCGCCGTGACTACAGTCGTCGCGTGGCCCCGGAGCAGCAGCCCGACGAGCTCGAGCGCCCGATCGGCGAGGAGTGCGGCGTCTTCGGCGTCTGGGCCCCCGACGAGGACGTCGCCAAGCTCACGTACTACGGGCTCTACGCCCTGCAGCACCGCGGCCAGGAGGCGGCGGGCATGGCCGTCTCCGACGGCAGCGCGATGCTCGTCTACAAGGAGCTCGGCCTGGTCAGCCAGGTCTTCGACGAGGCGACCCTGCAGGGCCTGCGCGGCCACCTGGCGATCGGCCACACCCGCTACTCCACGACCGGCTCCGGCACGTGGGAGAACGCGCAGCCGTCGTTCCGCAACCTGTCGACCGGCGGCAGCCTGGCGCTCGGCCACAACGGCAACCTCACCAACACCACCGAGCTGGCCCGCCGGGTCGCCGAGCTCGACCCGGCCAGCGCCGCCCGCGGCACGCTGCAGGCCACGACCGACTCCGACCTCATCACCACGCTGCTCGCCAGCCACCCCGACCTGTCGCCGGACGCCGCCGCGCTGCAGGTGCTGCCGCTGCTGCAGGGCGCGTTCTGCCTCGTGTTCATGGACGAGCACACGCTCTACGCCGCCCGCGACCCGCACGGCGTGCGGCCCCTGGTGCTCGGGCGCCTCGAGCGCGGCTGGGTCGTCGCCAGCGAGACGGCCGCGCTCGACATCGTCGGCGCCTCGCTCGTGCGCGAGGTCGAGCCCGGCGAGCTGCTGGCCATCGACGAGCACGGCGTGCGCAGCTCGCGCTTCGCCGACGCGACGCCCAAGGGCTGCCTGTTCGAGTACGTCTACCTCGCCCGCCCCGACACCACGATCGCCGGCCAGTCGGTCTACACGACGCGCGTGCAGGTCGGCCGCACGCTCGCCTTCGAGGCGCCGGTCGACGCCGACCTGGTGATCCCGGTGCCCGAGTCGGGCACGCCCGGCGCGATCGGCTTCGCCGAGCAGAGCGGCATCCCGTACGGCATGGGGCTGGTGAAGAACGCCTACGTCGGCCGCACCTTCATCCAGCCGTCGCAGACCATCCGCCAGCTCGGCATCCGGCTCAAGCTCAACCCGCTGCGCGAGGTCATCAAGGGCAAGCGCCTCGTCGTCGTCGACGACTCGATCGTGCGGGGCAACACGCAGCGCGCCCTGGTGCGGATGCTGCGCGAGGCGGGCGCGGCCGAGGTGCACGTGCGCATCTCCAGCCCGCCGGTGATGTGGCCCTGCTTCTACGGCATCGACTTCGCCAGCCGGGCCGAGCTCATCGCGAGCGGCATGGGCGTCGAGGAGATCCGGTCCTCGATCGGCGCCGACTCGCTGGCCTTCGTCTCGATCGAGGGGCTGACCGGCGCGAGCAACCAGCGCGCCGACCGGCTGTGCCGCGCCTGCTTCGACGGGCACTACCCGATCCCGGTGCCGCAGCCCGACCTCATCGGCAAGCACGTGCTGGAGGGGCTGCAGCGCAGCGCCGAGGCGTCGGTGGTGCACAACGGCGTCGGCCCCGCGGAGGACGAGTCGCTGCTCGCCCCCGCCGACCTGGCGCCCCGCCGATGACCGAGCGGGCGTCCTACGCCGCCGCCGGCGTCGACATCGACGCGGGCGACCGCGCCGTCGAGCTGCTGCGCGGCCGGCTCGCGCGCGCCAGCCGCCCCGAGGTGGTCGGCGGCCTCGGCGGCTTCGCCGGGCTGTTCCGCCTCGACGTCGGCCGCTACCGCGACCCGCTGCTCGCGTCGTCCACCGACGGCGTCGGCACCAAGCTGGCGATCGCGCAGGCGCTCGACAAGCACGACACCGTGGGCATCGACCTCGTCGGCATGGTCGTCGACGACCTCGTCGTCTGCGGCGCCGAGCCGCTGTTCATGCAGGACTACGTCGCCGTCGGCCGGGTCGTGCCCGAGCGCGTGGCCGAGATCGTCGGCGGCATCGCCGCGGGCTGCGAGCTCGCCGGCTGCGCGCTCGTCGGCGGCGAGACCGCCGAGCACCCCGGCCTCATGCCGGACGACCACTACGACATCGCCGGCACGGGCGTCGGCGTCGTCGAGGCCGACGAGGTGCTCGGCGCCGACCGCGTGCGCCCGGGCGACGTCGTCGTGGCGATGGGCTCGTCGGGCGTGCACTCCAACGGCTTCAGCCTGGTGCGCCACGTGCTGCTGCGGGGCGCGCGGCTGCCGCTCGACGCCGTGGTCGACGAGCTCGGCCGGCCGCTCGGCGAGGAGCTGCTCACGCCGACGCGCATCTACGCCAAGGACTGCCTGTCGCTCATCGCCGAGGTGGAGGTGCACGCCTTCAGCCACGTCACCGGCGGCGGGCTCGCCGCCAACCTCGAGCGCGTGCTGCCGCCGACCGTCAGCGCCGTGCTCGACCGCGGCACCTGGGCGCCCCAGCCGGTCTTCGGCCTGGTGCAGGCCCGCGGCCGCGTCGAGCAGGCCGAGATGGAGCGCACCTTCAACATGGGCGTCGGCATGGTGGCCGTGCTGCCCCCGGCCGACGTCGACCGCGCGCTCGCGGTGCTCACCGCCCGGCACGTGCCGGCGTGGGTGCTCGGCGAGGTGCGCGAGGGCGGCGACGGCGCGGTGCGCCTCGAGGGCAGCCACCCGGCCTGACGGGCAGGCCGGGCGCGGCCCGGGGCCCGCGGGGGCGCGCGGTGCGCGCGACCGCTACGGGCGGTCGTCCACCGGGGCGTACGGGTCGTCCTCGTCCTCGTCGACGTCGTCCGCCGGCGCCGTGGCGCGCGAGAACGGGTCGGCTTCCAGCTCGGCCTTCAGGCGGTCGGGGTCGAGCGTGCCCGTGGAGTACTTGAGCTCGCGAGCGACCTTCGTCTGCTTGGCCTTGGCACGGCCGCGCCCCATGGCTCGACCCCCTCGTGGAGACGGGGCGGCATGGCCCCGGGCGGTGGTGGCGGGCGGCGGAAGTCCGCCGCACCCGTGACCGCCCACGGTACAGGCTCCCGGGGGCCGGAGCACACCGGTCGGCCGCGACCGGCCGGGCGTCAGGCCGGACCCGCCCCCGCGGGGTCGGACGCCGGGTCGGCCATCGCGCGCTCGGCGAGCCGGTCCGCCGCGACCTCGGGGGCGACGCCCTCGGCCTCGGCGGCCGCGAGCACCCGCAGCGTGGTGTCGAGGATGCGGCCGGCGCGCTCGCGCGCCCGCGCCATGTCGAAGCCGCCGATCTCGTCGGCGACCTGCACGACGCCGCCGGCGTTCGCGACGTAGTCCGGCACGTAGACGACGCCGCGGGCCGCCAGCGCGGCGCCCGCGCCGGGCGTGGCGAGCTGGTTGTTGGCCGCCCCGCACACGACGCGCGCCCGCAGCCGCGCGGCGACGTCCTCGGTGAGCGAGCCGCCGAGCGCGCAGGGGGCGTAGACGTCGAGCGGCGAGGTGGGCAGCACGGCGACGTCGAGCGCTCCGACGCCGGGCAGTGCGGCCTGCACGCGGGCCACCGCCTCGGGGCGGACGTCCGACACGACGACCTGCGCGCCGTCCTCGACGAGGTGCGCGGCCAGCAGGTGGCCGACCTTGCCGACGCCCTCGACGCCGACCCGGCGGCCGGCGAGCGTCGGCGCGCCCCACGTCCGCTGGGCCGCCGCGCGCATCGCCTGGAAGACGCCGTACGCCGTGAGCACCGCGCTGTCGCCGGCGCCGCCGAGCGCGGGCGAGCGCCCGGTCGCGTAGCGGGTCTGCGTGGCGACGACGTCCATGTCCTCGACGAACGTGCCGACGTCGCAGGCGGTGTAGTAGCGCCCGCCGAGCTGCTCGACGGCCCGGCCGTACGCCCGCAGCAGCGCCGGCGTCTTGTCGGTGGCGGGGTCGCCGAGGATGACCGCCTTGCCGCCGCCGAGCGGCAGCCCGGCGACCGCCGCCTTGTACGCCATGGCCCGCGACAGCCGGAGCACGTCGGCGAGGGCCTCGTCCTCGGTGGCGTAGGGCCGGAAGCGGGTGCCGCCGAGGGCCGGGCCGCGGGCCGTCGACCAGACGGCGATGATCGCGCGCAGGCCGGAGGCGTCGTCCTGCGCGAAGACGACCTGCTCGTGGCCGCCGCCGAAGACGCCGGTCACCGGAGCAGCCCCTTGACCTGCTCGACGTGGCCCGCCACGTCGGTCGGCACGAACCAGACCTTGTTGGCCGAGCCCTCCGCGAGCCGGGGCAGCAGCTGCAGCTGCTGCCAGGCCAGCACGGTGTCGTCGATGCCGGACGCCTTGATCGCCTCGACGAGCCGGGCGACGGCCAGCGCCTCGCCCTCGGCCTCGAGGCGCCGCGACTCCTTGAAGGCCTCGGCCTGCAGGATCGTCGCCTCCTTCTGGGCCTCGGCGCGCAGCACGGCCGCCTGCTTCTCGCCCTGCGCCGACAGCACCGCCGACTGCTGCTGGCCCTCGGCGGTGAGGATCGCCGCGCGCTTGCCGCGGTCGGCGCGCATGGCCTGCTCCATGGCGTCGCGGATGGTGGCCGGCGGCTCGATGCCGCGGATCTCCACCCGGTTGACCTTGATGCCCCACTTGCCGGTGGCCTCGTCGAGCACCACCGCCAGCGCCCCGTTGATGTGGTCGCGGCCGGTGAGGGCCTCCTCGAGCTGCAGGCCGCCGACGACGTTGCGGAGCGTCGTGACGACCAGCTGCTCGATCGCGGCGACGTAGTCCTCGATCTCGTACGTCGCGGCGGCCACGTCGGTCGGGGAGTAGTAGACGACCGAGTCGATGCCGACCACGAGGTTGTCGCGGGTGATGACGGCCTGCGGCGGGAAGGCGACGACCTGCTCGCGCATGTCCATGCGGGCGCGCACGCGGTCGACGAACGGGATGAGCAGGTGCACGCCCGGCTGGAGGCTGCGGCTGTAGCGCCCCAGCCGCTCGATGACGTACGTGTTGGCCTGCGGGACGATGCGCACCGTCCGCGCGAGCAGCAGCACGGCCAGCGCCGCGACGACGGCGGCGACGATCAGAGCGGTCACGAGAGCTCCTCCGGGTAGACGTGCAGGGTCGCGCCCGAGACCTCGGCCACGACGACGGGCTCCCCGACGGCGAGGTCGCGGCCGCCGGCGTAGGGCCGCGCCCGCCACAGCTCGCCGGACAGGCGCACCTGGCCGCCGTCGGCGGTGACCGCGGCGGTGACGACGGCGCGCCGGCCGTGCAGCCGCTCGCCGCCCTGCGGCAGCGCCGGCTGGCGGGTCAGGTGCCGCTTCGCGACGGGGCGCACGCCGAGCAGCAGCACCCCGCTCGTGCCGGCGAGGGCCAGCAGCTGCAGCGCCGGGCCGCCGCCGGCCAGGGCGACACCGCCCGCCGCCAGGGCGCCGGCGCCGAGCATGACCAGCACGAGGTCGAGCGTGAGCAGCTCGGCGCCGAGCAGGGCGAGGCCCACGACCAGCCACACGACGGCGCTCACGCGGCGATCCTGCCCCGTCCGGCTGCCGGGCACTGCCGTGCGGGCGTGACAGCATCGTGTCGTGACGACGGCACCCTCGGCACGGACGGCGTACGCCGCGCACCTGCGCGTCTACGAGCCGCTCGCGGCCTTCGAGGGCGACGAGCGCCGGCAGTGGCAGGCGCTGCTCGCCGAGGGCGCCCTGCCCGACCGCGAGCGGGCGCTGGCCCGCGAGCACGACGCGGCCCTGCGGGCGCTGTGCGGGCTCGCCCCGCCCGTGCTGCCGGACCTCGCCGACACCGCCCTCACCACCGACGTCGACGGGGTGACGCTCGTCAGCCCGCTGCGCACGCGGGTGCGCAGCGCCGAGGCGCTGCTCGACTTCACCGCCGAGCTGCACGACGACCTCGTCGACGCCTACGCGCCGCGCGAGGCCCTCACCCGGGCCGAGACCGAGCTCGACGCCTGGCGCACCGGCCACCCCGAGCAGCGGCTGCACGTGCTCACCAGCGGCTGGCAGGTGCCGGTGCGCTGGTTCGTGCTCGTCGAGCCCGAGGAGCGGCTGCTGCTGCCGGGCGGCCCGCCGGGGGCCCTCGGCATCCGCACCGGCCGCGCGCTCGTCTACCGCACGCCGATGAGCCGCGCCCGCCGCCGGGCGGCCCGCGCGCTGGCCGTGCTGCGGCGCACCGTCGAGGACGGCGAGGTCGTCTCGGCCGTCGAGCACCTCGCGCGCTGGCTCGAGGACTTCCACCCCCGCTCGCTCGTCGAGCTCGACTACGGCGGGCTGGTGCACCTCGTCGACGACGAGGCGCTGTCGGCCGACGAGTCGGCGCGCGACGTGGCCGAGGCGCTGACCGCGCTCGGCGAGCAGGACCCCGAGCGGGCGGCCGAGGCGTACGACCGGGTCGCGAGCCGGATGAAGGCGCTGCAGGCCGTCGAGGGCGCCAACTAGCACCGCCCGTTCACCTCCCGGGGGCGCGGCTGTCGGTCGGGTGCGCTGTACTGCACCGTCCCTCCGGTCCGCTCTGCCCTTGGATGCGTGCATGCAGCTCCGCCGTCCCGTCTGCGCCCTCGGCGTCACCAGCGCCCTGGTCGCCCCCCTCCTCCTGCTGGCGGCCACCCCCGCCACGGCCGTCGCGCCCGCGGGCTCGACCGTCTTCCTGTCCGAGGTCCACTACGACGACGCCGACACCGACGCGGGCGAGCTCGTCGAGGTCGCCAACCCGGCCGGCGCCGACCTCGCCGGCTGGTCGGTCGTCGCCTACAACGGCAACGGCGGCGCGCCCTACGACACCCGCCCGCTGAGCGGCACCGCCCGCTTCACGACCGTCGCCTACCCGGTCAACGGGCTGCAGAACGGCGCCCCCGACGGCCTCGCGCTCGTGCGCCCGAGCGGCACCGTCGAGCAGTTCCTGTCCTACGAGGGCGTCGTCACGGCCACCTCCGGCCCGGCGAGCGGCCTGACCAGCACGGACATCGGCGTCGCGGAGACCGGGGGCGACCTCGACGGCCAGTCGCTGCAGCTCGTCGGCCCCGGCGCGACCTACGGCGACGGCACCTGGCAGGAGCCGCGGCCGGCGACGCCCGGTGCGGCCAACGTCGTCGCCGAGGAGCCCGAGCCCGGTGCGGTCACCGCGATCAGCGCGGTGCAGGGCGCCGGTGCGACCAGCCCGCTCGTCGGCCAGCAGGTGACGGTCGAGGGCGTCGTCGTCGGCGACTACCAGGGCGCCGGCCAGCTCGGCGGCTTCTTCGTGCAGAGCACGACCCCCGACGACGACCCGCTCACCAGCGAGGGCCTGCGCGTGCTCGTCAACGGCACGGCCGTCGCGGTCGGCGACCTCGTGCGCGTCACCGGCGCGGTCGCCGAGTCCGCCAGCAGCAGCACCCTCTACACCGGCTCGGAGACGCAGCTCGGCAGCGGCAGCACCGTCGAGGTCACCGGCACGGCGCCCGTGCCGGCGCCGACCCCGGTCGACCTGCCGTTCGCCCCGACCGTGGACGGCGTCGACGGCCAGGAGCGCTTCGAGGGCCAGCTCGTCACGCTCGTCGGCGACGACCTCGTGGCCACCGACCTGTTCACGCTCGGGCGCTTCGGCGAGCTGTCGCTGACCACCGGCGAGCTGCTGCGCATCCCCACCACGGCCGCGCAGGACGCCGCGAACAACGCCGACCGCATCACCGTCGACGACGGCCTGTCGGGCCAGAACCTGCCGGTGCTGCCGTTCACGATCGGCGGCGACGGCGTCACGCTCCCGCGCGCCGGCGACGGCCCCAGCGAGCCGGTCACGGGCGTCTTCGCCTTCGCCAACGGCGAGTACAAGGTCGAGGTCGCGCCGGGCACGACCGTCGACTTCGCGCGCCTCGCGCCGCGCGAGCCGGCGCCGCAGGACGTCGGCGGCGACCTGCAGGTCGCGTCGTTCAACGTCCTCAACTACTTCACGTCCTTCGGCGGCGACAACCGCGGCGCCGACGACGCGGCCGAGCTGCAGCGCCAGCAGGCCAAGCTCGTCGCGGCCATCACCGGCCTCGACGCCGACGTGGTCGGCCTCATCGAGATCGCCAACGACGACGGCGCCGCGCTCGACACCCTGGTGGCGGCGCTCAACGCCGCGCAGCCGGACCCCGCGGACGACTACACCGCGGTGGAGGCGCCCGCGCTCAACGCGCCGACCAGCCTCGGCGGCACGTACGGCACCGACGCGATCCGCACCGCGATCGTCTACCGCGACGCGGTCGTCGACCTCGGTGCCGTGCCGAGCGACCCGGCGGTGCTCAACCCGGCCGACCCGGCCTTCCCGGCCCAGCCGGTCTTCGACCGCCCGCCGGCCGTGGCCACGTTCGCGTCGGGCGAGCGCGACGTCACCGTCGTGGTCAACCACTTCAAGTCCAAGGGCTCGACGAACGCGCAGTGCGGCCCGCCCGACCCGTTCGGCGGCAACTGCGACGACCTGCGCGAGCGCCAGTCGGCGGCCCTCGTCGGCCTCGTCGACGACCTGGGCGCGACCGACGCCCTGCTGCTCGGCGACTTCAACTCCTACGAGGACGAGGCGCCGGTCCAGGTGCTCGAGGACGCCGGCTACGTCAGCGCCGTCGCCGACCTGCCGGTCCAGGACCGCAGCAGCTACAGCTTCGACGGCGAGTTCGGCAGCCTCGACTACGCCTTCCTCAGCCCGTCGCTGGCGTCGGCGAAGACCGGCGCCGACATCTGGCAGGTCAACAGCCCGGAGGCGGTGGCGTACGACTACAACAGCGTCAACCAGCCGCAGCTGTACGCGCCGGACGCCTACGCCTCGTCCGACCACGACCCGGTGCTCGTCGGCCTCGCCACCGCTGCCGCCCCGACCGGGCCGTTCACGATGACGCTGCTGCAGAGCAACGACGGCGAGAGCCAGCTGCTCCCGGCGGCGCCGCGCGGCGGCATCGCCCGCTTCGGCACGATCCTCAAGCGCCTGCAGGCCGAGGCGGCCGCCGAGGGCAGCCCGACCCTGCTGATCAGCGGCGGCGACAACTACCTCGCCGGCCCGCAGCTGCAGGCGTCGCTGGAGGGCTTCTCCGACGACGGTGACTACAGCGACGACGGGCCGTTCTACGACGCGCTGGCCCTCGACCACCTGGGCTACGACGCCTCGTCGGTCGGCAACCACGAGTTCGACTTCGGGCCCGAGGTGTTCGGCTACTTCCTCAGCCAGTTCACCGAGTCCGACATCCGCTTCGTGGCGGCCAACCTCGACGTGTCCGGCGAGGAGGCCCTCGCGGCCTTCGCGCAGCCGTCGCCCGGCACCCGCGGCGGCGCACTCGTCGAGTGGACGCGCCGCGACGTCGGCGGCCGCTCGGTCGCCGTCGTCGGCGTCACCACGCCGGAGCTCGCGTCGGTGAGCTCGCCCGGCCCCGACGTCGTCGCCGACCCGGCCGTGGCGCAGGCCGCGCAGGAGGCCATCGACGCCGCGACGGCCGACGGCACCGACGTCGTCGTGCTCGTCAGCCAGATCCAGAGCATCAACAACGACCGCGCGCTCGTCGGCCAGCTCCGCGGCGTCGACATCGCGGTCTCCGGCGGCGGCAGCGAGCTGCTCGCCAACCCCGACGACGTCCTGCTCCCCGGCACCACGCCGGTCTTCGGGCCGTACCCGGTGCTCGCGACCGACGCCGACGGCGGCGCGCAGGTGCCCGTCGTCACGACGCCCGGCCTCTACGGCTACGTCGGCCGCCTCATCGTCGACATCGACGCCGAGGGCGTCGTCACCGCGGTCGACGACCGCTCCGGCCCGGTGCGCAACGTCTTCAACGCGACGACGCCGCCGGCCGACCAGGCCACGCCCGACCCCTACCTGCTCGAGAACGTCGAGCAGCCGGTGGCGGCCTTCGTCGGCGACCTCGACGCGCAGGTCGTGGCCCGCACCGAGCCGCAGCTGGTCGGCACCACGGCCCTCGTGCGCACCCGCGAGACCAACCTCGGCTCGCTGTTCGCCGACGCGCTCGTCCGCACCGCCGAGCAGGACCCGGCCTTCGGCGCCAGCCGCCCGGTCGTCGGCCTGCAGAACAGCGGCGGCATCCGCAACAGCGTCGTGCTGGGGCCGGACGCCGACGTGAGCCGGTTCGACACCTTCCAGATCGCGCCGTTCAGCAACTTCGTCGGCTACACGACCGACCTGGCGCCCGAGCGGCTCAAGGAGCTGCTCGAGCGCTCGGTGTCGGCCCCGGTCGTCGGCGGCGCCCTGCAGGCCGAGGGCCGGTTCGGCCAGTGGTCGGGCCTGCGGTTCGTCTACGACCCGGCCCAGCCGGCGCAGACGGTCCGCCGCGAGGCCGACGGCAGCGTCACCGTGCTCACGCCCGGCTCGCGCGTGCGGCAGGTCTTCCTCACGCTCGGCACGGCCGACACCGCGGACGACGTCCCCGTGGTCCGCAACGGCGTCGTGCTGCGCAGCGCGCCGTCGGTCGACCTGGCGGCGAACTCGTTCACCGTCGGCCAGAACGGCGACGACTACCCGTTCAACCTGCCGGACGACCGCTTCGTCAACCTGCCGGTGAGCTACCAGCAGTCGCTCGAGGCGTACTTCCGCGAGCTCGGCACCGTCACCCGCGCCGCCTACCCGGAGGGCGGCCTCGGCCGCATCGCCGTCGGCGGCGACGTGCCCGGGCCGACGCTCGAGCGCATCGACGGCACGGGCGTCGTCCCGGCCGTCCCGGCCGACCGCTACGGCACCGCGGCCGACCTGGCCCTCGAGGCCTTCGAGGCGGCCGACACCGCGGTGCTCGTGCGCGGCGACGGCTTCGCCGACGCCTTCTCGGCCAGCTCGCTGGCCGGGGCGCTCGACGCGCCGGTGCTGCTCGTGGCACCGGGCGCCACGACCCTCCCCGTCGCCACGCGCCAGGCGCTGCAGCAGCTGGGCGTCACCCGCCTCGCGATCGTCGGCGGCACCGACGCCGTGCCGGCCGCGCTCGAGGCCCTGCTGTCCGTGGAGTACGACGTGGAGCGGGTCAGCGGCCTCGACCGCTACGCGACGGCCGCGGCCGCCGCGGTCACGGCCGGCGAGCTCACCGACGGCCGGGTCGGCGAGGTCGACGGCCTGCGCACCGCCTTCCTCGGCAGTGGCGAGAGCGCGGCCGACCTGCTGGCGGCGAGCGGCCCGAGCTGGGCGGCGGACCTGCCGCTGCTGCTCACCCGCCCGGGCGCGCTGCCGGCCGAGACGGTCGACGCGCTCGAGCAGCTCGGCGTCGAGCAGGTGGTCGTCCTCGGCGGCACCGGTGCGGTCTCCGCGCCGGTCGTCACCGAGCTCGAGCAGCGCCTCGACGTGGCGGTGCGCCGCCTCGACGGCAGCGCGGCCGCCGCGGACGCCCCGCGCGACCGCTACGCCACGGCCGTCGACGTCGCGGCCTTCGCGGTCGAGGAGCTCGGCTTCGACGCCACCCGGGTCGACCTGGTCCGCGGCGACGTGCCGGCCGACGGCCTCGCCCTCGGCGCGCACAGCGGCGCCGAGCGCACGCCGGTCCTGCTGACCCGTCCGACGGACCTGCCGGCGGCGACGGCGGCGGCCCTGCGCGCCGCCTGCGGCGGCCTGGCCTACGGCCACGTCGTCGGCGGCACCGCGGCGGTCAGCGAGGCGGTACGCGCGGCCGCCGTCGCGGCCGGCACCTGCCCCGCCTAGCGCGCACGTCCCCGCGGCCCGGCCCTTCCTCGCGGGGGGCCGGGCCGCGGTGCGTCCGGGCCCGCGCGCGCGGGCATGACGCCGTTCGGCCCAGTGTGACTAGAGGCAAGATGGTCCCGTCGGGCCATTCCGGACACACGGGGCATCCCGCAGGCTGGGCAGGCCGGAGGCCGCCTCCGCGCAC
>CANKBT010000018.1 GCA_947479995.1 Frankiaceae bacterium
ACCGAGAACCGCCACTACGCCCACGTCGACTGCCCCGGTCACGCGGACTACATCAAGAACATGATCACCGGTGCCGCGCAGATGGACGGCGCGATCCTCGTGGTCGCCGCCACCGACGGCCCGATGCCGCAGACCAAGGAGCACGTGCTCCTGGCCCGCCAGGTCGGCGTGCCCTACATCGTCGTGGCGCTCAACAAGGCCGACATGGTCGACGACGAGGAGATCCTCGAGCTCGTCGAGCTCGAGGTCCGCGAGCTGCTCAGCGAGTACGAGTTCCCGGGCGACGACCTGCCGGTCGTGCGCGTCTCGGCGCTCAAGGCGCTCGAGGGCGACAAGGAGTGGGGCGGCAAGCTGCTCGAGCTCATGGAGGCCGTCGACACGGCGATCCCCGAGCCGACCCGCGACACCGACAAGCCCTTCCTCATGCCGGTCGAGGACGTCTTCACCATCACCGGTCGCGGCACCGTCGTCACGGGCCGCATCGAGCGCGGTGTCATCAACGTCAACGAGACCGTCGAGATCGTCGGCATCAAGGAGAACGTCCAGACGACCACCGTCACGGGCGTCGAGATGTTCCGCAAGCTGCTCGACCAGGGCATGGCCGGCGACAACGTGGGCCTGCTCATCCGCGGCATCAAGCGCGAGGAGGTCGAGCGCGGCCAGGTCGTCGTCAAGCCGAAGTCGATCACCCCGCACACCGAGTTCGAGGCGAACGTCTACATCCTGTCCAAGGACGAGGGTGGCCGGCACACGCCGTTCTTCAACAACTACCGCCCGCAGTTCTACTTCCGCACCACGGACGTCACCGGCGTCGTGGACCTGCCGGAGGGCACGGAGATGGTCATGCCCGGTGACAACACCGAGATGAAGGTGACCCTCATCCAGCCCATCGCCATGGAGGAGGGCCTGCGCTTCGCCATCCGCGAGGGCGGCCGCACCGTGGGCGCCGGGCGCGTCACCAAGATCACCAAGTAGTACCGGCGCGGCGGTCGGGGCGACCCGGCCGCCGCGCCTGCACGACCAGGACGGCCTGGACCAACCCAGGACAGCAGCGGCACGACCAGGAGACAGGACCACCACGCATGGCGGGACAGAAGATCCGCATCCGGCTCAAGGCCTACGACCACGAGGTCATCGACAGCTCGGCGCGCAAGATCGTCGAGACGGTGACGCGCACGGGTGCGCAGGTCGCCGGCCCGGTGCCGCTGCCGACCGAGAAGAACGTGTACTGCGTCATCCGCTCGCCGCACAAGTACAAGGACAGCCGCGAGCACTTCGAGATGCGCACGCACAAGCGCCTCATCGACATCCTCGACCCCACGCCGAAGACGGTCGACTCGCTCATGCGACTCGACCTCCCGGCGGGCGTCGACATCGAGATCAAGCTGTAGGGACGCACTGATGCCAACGACTTCGAGGCGCGCCGCCACCGGCGTCCTGGGGACGAAGCTGGGCATGACCCAGGTCTTCGACGACAACAACCGGATCGTCCCGGTGACCGTCGTGCAGGCCGGGCCGTGCGTGGTCACCCAGGTCAAGACGCCCGACAAGGACGGCTACAGCGCCGTCCAGATCGCCTTCGGCGCGGTCGACCCCCGCAAGGTCACCAAGCCCGAGGCGGGCCACTTCGCCAAGGCCGGCGTGCCGCCGCGCCGCTTCCTGGTGGAGATCCGCACCGGTGACGCCTCCGACTACACCGTCGGCCAGGAGATCACCGCCGAGGTCTTCGCCCCCGGCACCAAGGTCGACGTGGTCGGCACCAGCAAGGGCAAGGGCTACGCCGGCGTCATGAAGCGCCACAACTTCCGGGGCCTCGGCGCCGGCCACGGCGTGCAGCGCAAGCACCGCTCGCCCGGCTCCATCGGCGCCTGCGCCACGCCGGCGCGCGTCTTCAAGGGCACCCGCATGGCCGGCCGCATGGGCGCCGTGCGCACCACGACGCTGAGCCTGACCGTGCACGCGGTCGACGTCGAGCGCGGCCTGCTGCTCATCAAGGGCGCCGTCCCCGGCCCGAAGCGCGGCGTCGTCCTCGTCCGCTCCGCCGTCAAGAACGGCCTCGCGAAGGGCGGTGTGGCCAAGTGACCACCGCGACTCCCAGCACGACCGAGGCCGGCGCGGCCGTCACCGTCGAGGTGCGCAGCGCCTCCGGTGCCTCCGGACGCACGGTCGACCTGCCCGCCGAGGTCTTCGGCCAGCAGGTCAACGTGCCGCTCATCCACCAGGTCGTCGTCGCCCAGCTCGCCGCGGCGCGCCAGGGCACGCACAAGACCAAGACCCGCGGCGAGGTGCGCGGCGGTGGCAAGAAGCCCTACCGCCAGAAGGGCACCGGCCGCGCCCGCCAGGGCTCGACCCGCGCGCCGCAGTTCGCCGGCGGTGGCGTCGTCCACGGCCCCGTGCCGCGCGACTACAGCCAGCGCACCCCCAAGAAGATGAAGGCCGCCGCGCTGCGCGGTGCCCTGTCCGACCGCGCGAACCACGGCCGCATCCACGTCGTCGACGGCTTCGGCCTCGGCGAGGCGCCGTCCACCAAGACAGCGCTGACGCTGCTCGGCGCGATCAGCACCCGCCCGCACGTGCTCGTGGTCGTCGACCGCGACGACACCACCTCGTGGAAGTCGCTGCGCAACGCCCAGGCCGTGCACGTCATCGCCCCGGGCCAGCTCAACACCTACGACGTGCTCGTCAGCGACGACGTCGTGTTCACCGAGCAGTCGCTGCAGGCCTTCCTCGCGGGCAGCCCGAAGGGCAGGTCGGCCAAGGCCGTCGCGTCCTTCCGCGGCGACCTGCCGGGCACCGCGGGCAGCGCCGTCGAGCCGGCCGAGGGCACCTCGGCGGGCCCGGGCGAGCCCGGCACCCCCGGTGAGGACCTCTCGCCGCACGAGCTCGACAGCGACGTCCCGTCCATCGCCACCGCGACGGCGTCCCCCGACACCGACGAGAACGAGGGCTCGGCATGAGCGACCTGACCGACCCGCGCGACATCCTGCTCTCGCCGGTCATCTCCGAGAAGAGCTACGGCCTGCTCGACGAGGGCAAGTACACGTTCCTCGTCCGCCCGGACGCCAACAAGACCCAGATCAAGATCGCGGTCGAGAAGGTCTTCGGCGTCAAGGTGAGCAACGTCAACACGCTCAACCGCCAGGGCAAGCGCAAGCGCACCCGCTACGGCTTCGGCCAGCGCGCCTCGAGCAAGCGCGCCGTCGTGACGCTGCGCGAGGGAAGCATCGAGATCTTCGGGGGCCCGGTCTCCTAGCGGGGCCGGACCAACGCTGAGGACAGGACAGACATGGGCATCCGCAAGTACAAGCCGACGACGCCGGGCCGCCGCGGCTCGAGCGTGGCCGACTTCGTCGAGATCACGCGCGACGAGCCGGAGAAGTCGCTGGTCCGCCCCCTGCACAACAAGGGCGGCCGCAACTCCTACGGGCGCGTCACGACCCGCCACCAGGGCGGCGGCCACAAGCGCGCCTACCGGGTCATCGACTTCCGCCGCCACGACAAGGACGGCGTGCCGGCCAAGGTCGCGCACATCGAGTACGACCCCAACCGCACCGCGCGCATCGCGCTGCTGCACTACGCCGACGGCGAGAAGCGCTACATCGTCGCGCCGCGCGGGCTGAAGCAGGGCGACCGCGTCGAGGCCGGCCCCACCGCCGACATCAAGCCGGGCAACGCGCTCCCGCTGCGCAACATCCCGACCGGCACCACGGTGCACAACATCGAGCTCCGGCCCGGTGGCGGCGCCAAGATCGCCCGCTCCGCCGGCACGAGCGTCCAGCTCGTCGCCAAGGACGGCCCCTACGCCCAGCTGCGCATGCCCTCGGGCGAGATCCGCAACGTCGACCTGCGCTGCCGCGCGACGGTCGGCGAGGTGGGCAACGCCGAGCAGAGCAACATCAACTGGGGCAAGGCCGGCCGCATGCGCTGGAAGGGGAAGCGCCCGACCGTGCGCGGCGTTGCCATGAACCCGGTGGACCACCCGCACGGTGGTGGTGAGGGCAAGACCTCCGGTGGTCGCCACCCGGTCAACCCCGCGGGCAAGCCCGAGGGCCGCACCCGCCGCCGCAAGCCGAGCGACGCGCTCATCGTCCGTCGCCGCCGTACCAACAAGAAGCGCTAGGGGACGAGACAGTGCCGCGCAGCCTGAAGAAGGGCCCGTTCGTCGACGACCACCTGCTCAAGAAGGTGGACGCGCAGAACGACAAGGGCTCCAAGAACGTGATCAAGACGTGGTCGCGCCGCTCGACGATCATCCCGGACATGCTCGGGCACACGATCGCCGTGCACGACGGCCGCAAGCACGTCCCGGTGTTCGTCACCGAGGCGATGGTCGGCCACAAGCTCGGCGAGTTCGCCCCCACGCGCACCTTCCGCGGGCACGTCAAGGACGACCGGAGGAGCCGTCGTGGCTGAGAACAAGACGCGCCACCTGCCTCCGGGCGCGGCGCTCGCCACCGCGCGCTACGTCCGCATGACGCCCATGAAGACCCGTCGCGTCGTCGACCTGGTCCGCGGGCTGCCCGTGCAGCAGGCGCTCGACATCCTGAAGTTCGACGTGCACGCCGCGTCGGACCCGGTCTACAAGGTGCTCGCCAGCGCGATCGCCAACGCCGAGCACAACCAGCAGCTGAGCGCGCGCGACCTCTACGTCTCGCAGGCGTACGTCGACGAGGGCCCGACCCTCAAGCGCTTCCGCCCCCGCGCGCAGGGCCGGGCGTACCGCATCCGCAAGCGCACCAGCCACATCACGATCGTCGTGCAGTCCGTCCTCGCCGAGGCCGGCACCGCCAAGGCTTCTTCGAAGGGCAGTGGTTCCTAGTGGGCCAGAAGGTCAACCCGCACGGGTTCCGGCTCGGGATCACCACCGACTGGACCTCCCGCTGGTACGCGGACAAGAGCTACGCGGACTACGTCAAGGAGGACGTGGCGATCCGCCGCCTCATGTCCAAGGGCATGGAGCGCGCCGGCATCTCCAAGGTCGAGATCGAGCGCACCCGCGACCGCGTCCGCGTCGACATCCACACCGCGCGCCCGGGCATCGTCATCGGCCGCCGCGGCGCCGAGGCCGACCGCATCCGCGGCGAGCTCGAGAAGCTGACCGGCAAGCAGGTGCAGCTCAACATCCTCGAGGTCAAGAGCCCCGAGTCCGACGCGCAGCTCGTCGCGCAGGGCGTGGCCGAGCAGCTCAGCAGCCGCGTGAGCTTCCGCCGCGCGATGCGCAAGTCGATGCAGTCGGCGATGAAGAACCCCGGCGTCAAGGGCATCCGCGTGCAGTGCTCGGGCCGCCTCGGCGGCGCCGAGATGAGCCGCTCGGAGTTCTACCGCGAGGGCCGCGTGCCGCTGCACACCCTGCGCGCCAACATCGACTACGGCATCTACGAGGCCCGCACGACCTTCGGCCGCATCGGCGTGAAGGTCTGGATCTACAAGGGCGACGTCGTGCAGTCCCGCGTCGAGCGCGAGGCCCAGGAGGCCGCCCTGCGCCAGCAGCGGCGCGACCGCCCGGCCCGCCGCGGCCCGCGCTCCGGCTCCACCGGCACCACCGCCGGCGGCACCGAGGCCGGCCGCGACGCGCAGGCGCCGGTCGTCGACAGCCAGGTCGACACCACCGCCGGCGAGGAGACGGTCCTGCCGACCGCGAGCCACGCCGTCGCCGACCAGGCCGCGCCCCGCACGCCGGACGTCGCCGACACCCCCGCCGTGCCGCTCGACGAGGTCACCTCGCAGAGCAGCGGCGACACGGGCACCGACCCGAGCCGCGCCGGTGCCGACCGCACCGAGCCGGCCGTCGTCGAGTCCGAGCAGGGCCAGACCGAGGCCCCCGGCACCGACGGCATCACCTCCGAGGTCGTCGACGAGCAGAAGGGCAGCTGAGCATGCTGATCCCCCGTCGCGTGAAGCACCGCAAGCAGCACCACCCCGACCGCAGCGGTGCGGCCAAGGGCGGCACGCAGCTGAGCTTCGGCACGTACGGCATCCAGGCCCTCGAGCCGGCGTACGTGACCAACCGCCAGATCGAGTCCGCCCGCATCGCCATGACCCGCCACATCCGCCGTGGCGGCAAGGTCTGGATCAACATCTACCCGGACCGCCCTCTCACCAAGAAGCCCGCCGAGACCCGCATGGGCTCCGGCAAGGGCTCGCCCGAGTGGTGGGTGGCCAACGTCAAGCCCGGCCGCATCCTGTTCGAGCTGGCCGGCCCGGACGAGCCGCTGGCCCGCGAGGCGATGCGCCGCGCGATGCACAAGCTGCCGATGAAGTGCAAGTTCGTCACCCGGGAGGTGAGCGACTGATGGCCGACGCACGTGCGCAGGAGCTGCGCGGGAGCGCCGACGAGGAGCTGCTCGTGCGACTCCGCGAGGCCAAGGAGGAGCTGTTCAACCTCCGCTTCCAGGTCGCGACCGGGCAGCTGGACAACAACCGCCGGCTGCAGACGGTGCGGCGCGACATCGCCCGCATCTACACCGTGATGCGCGAGCGCGAGCTCGGCATCGACCGGAGCACCGCTCCGGCCTCCGCGACCGCCGCCACCGGCACCGGAGTGACCGCATGACCGAGGAGAGCAGCGTGACCGCCCCCAGCACCGGTACGGAGGGCCGCGCCTTCCGCAAGACGCGCGAGGGCCTGGTCGTCAGCGACAAGATGGACAAGACCGTCGTCGTCGCCGTCGAGGACCGCGTGCAGCACCCGCTGTACAAGAAGACCCTGCGCCGCACGAACAAGCTCAAGGCGCACGACGAGACCAACGAGGTCGGCGTCGGCGACCGCGTCCTGCTCATGGAGACGCGCCCGCTGTCGGCCTCCAAGCGGTGGCGCGTGGTCGAGGTCCTCGAGAAGGCCAAGTAGCCCGCAGCACGCAGACCAGCACCGCACCACCAACGCAGGACAGACGTAGGAGAAGGCAGTGATCCAGCAGGAGTCGCGACTGCGCGTCGCCGACAACACGGGTGCCAAGGAGATCCTCTGCATCCGGGTGCTCGGCGGCTCCGGGCGGCGCTACGCCGGCATCGGCGACGTGATCGTCGGCACCGTCAAGGACGCCCTCCCGGGCGCCGGCGTGAAGAAGGGCGACGTCGTCAAGGCCGTCGTCGTGCGCACCGTCAAGGAGCGCCGTCGTCCCGACGGCTCCTACATCCGCTTCGACGAGAACGCCGCCGTCCTCATCCGGGACGGCGGGGACCCGCGCGGCACCCGCATCTTCGGCCCGGTCGGGCGCGAGCTGCGCGACAAGCGCTTCATGAAGATCATCTCTCTCGCACCGGAGGTGCTGTAGCCATGGCAGGCCTCTTCGTGAAGAAGGGCGACACCGTCCAGGTCATCAGCGGCAAGGACAAGGGCGCCAAGGGCAAGGTCATCTCGACCGACGCCGCGCGCGAGCGCGTCCTCGTCGAGGGCGTCAACCGCATCACCAAGCACACCAAGGTGACGTCCTCGGCCCGCGGCTCCCAGCAGGGCGGCCTGGTCGTGACCGAGGCGCCCATCCACGTCAGCAACGTGCAGCTGGTCGACCCCGAGGACGGCCGCCCCACCCGGGTCGGCCACCGCAAGGAGACGGTCACCAAGACCCGTCCCGACGGCAGCACCTACGAGGCGCAGCGCAACGTGCGCATCTCGCGCCGCACCGGCAAGGACATCTGATGACCGCACCCACCGACACCACGAGCACGGCGCCCGCGCCGCGCGAGCTCCCGCGCCTCAAGCAGCGCTACCGCGAGGAGATCAAGCCGGCGCTGACCGAGCAGTTCGCCTTCCCGAACCCGATGATGGTGCCGGCCGTGGTCAAGGTCGTCGTCAACATGGGCGTCGGCGAGGCCGCGCGCGACGCCAAGCTCATCGACGGCGCGCTGCGCGACCTCACGGCCATCACCGGCCAGAAGCCGCAGGTCCGCCGGGCGACCAAGTCCATCGCGCAGTTCAAGCTCCGCGAGGGCATGCCGATCGGCGCCAAGGTCACCCTGCGCGGCGACCGCATGTGGGAGTTCCTCGACCGCCTGGTGACGACCGCGCTCCCGCGCATCCGCGACTTCCGCGGCCTGTCGCCCAAGCAGTTCGACGGCAACGGCAACTACACCTTCGGCCTCAACGAGCAGTCGATGTTCCACGAGATCGACGTGGACCGCATCGACCGCCAGCGCGGCATGGACATCACGGTCGTCACCACGGCCGCCACGGACGACGAGGGCCGCGCGCTCCTGCGCGCCCTCGGCTTCCCCTTCAAGGAGCAGTAGAGATGGCGAAGAAGGCCCTGGTCGAGAAGGCCAAGCGCAAGCCGAAGTACGCCGTGCGCGGCTACACCCGGTGCAGCAAGTGCGGCCGCCCGCGCGCGGTGTTCCGCCACTTCGGGCTCTGCCGCATCTGCGTCCGCGAGATGGCGCACGCCGGCGAGCTGCCCGGCATCACCAAGTCCTCCTGGTAACACCCACCCCTCTTCGTCCCAGGCCCTCGCGGGAACCGGGACGGGAAAGGCCTCAGGCCTCCGCATGACCATGACAGACCCCATCGCGGACATGCTCACGCGCGTCCGCAACGCCAACCAGGCGTACCACGACAGCGTCCGCATGCCGTCGAGCAAGATCAAGACCCACATCGCCGAGATCCTCCAGCAGGAGGGCTACATCGGCGGCTGGGCCGTCGAGGACGGCGAGAAGGGCAAGGTCCTCGCCATCGACCTCAAGTACGGCCCCAACCGGGAGCGCTCGATCGCGGGCGTGCGGCGGGTCTCCAAGCCCGGCCTGCGCGTCTACGCCAAGGCCGGCAGCCTGCCGCGCGTGCTCGGCGGCCTCGGCGTGGCGATCATCTCCACGTCGTCGGGCCTGCTGACCGACCGCCAGGCCAACCAGAAGGGCGTGGGTGGGGAAGTCCTCGCCTACGTCTACTAGTCGGACGAGGAGGACGCACGCATGTCCCGCATCGGACGCCTGCCCATCCCGGTCCCGTCCGGCGTCGAGGTCACCCTCGACGGCCAGCACGTGACCGTGAAGGGCCCCAAGGGCACCCTGACGCACGTCGTCGCCGAGCCGATCACGCTGGAGAAGGCCGAGGACGGCACCCTGCTCGTCGGCCGCCCCGACGACCAGCGCGAGAGCCGCAGCCTGCACGGCCTGACCCGCTCGCTCGTGGCCAACATGGTCACCGGCGTGACCGACGGCTACACCAAGGCCATGGAGATCCGCGGCGTCGGCTACCGCGTCGCCGCCAAGGGCTCGGACCTCGAGTTCGCCCTCGGCTACAGCCACCCGGTGCCCGTCGCGGCGCCGGACGGCATCACCTTCGCGGTGGCCAGCCCGACCCGCTTCACGGTCTCCGGGATCGACAAGCAGAAGGTCGGCGAGGTCGCCGCCAACATCCGCAAGCTCCGCAAGCCCGACCCGTACAAGGGCAAGGGCGTCCGCTACGAGGGCGAGCACATCAAGCTCAAGGTCGGGAAGACGGGTAAGTAGACATGCCGAACATCTCCGCCACCAGGCGCCTGGGCAAGGCACGTCGCCACTTCCGCGTGCGCAAGCGCGTCTCGGGGACCCCGGCGCGCCCGCGCCTGGTCGTCACCCGGTCCGCCCGCCACATCACCGCCCAGGTCGTCGACGACCTGGCCGGCCACACCATCGCGAGCGCCTCGACCCTCGAGGCCGAGCTCCGCGCCTCCACGGGTGACAAGAGCGCCCGCGCCCGCCAGGTCGGTGCGCTCGTCGCGGCCCGTGCCAAGGAGAAGGGCGTCGGCGCGGTGGTCTTCGACCGCGGCGGCAACGCCTACCACGGCCGGATCGCCGCGCTCGCCGACGGCGCCCGCGAGAGCGGGCTGGAGTTCTGATGCCGACCACTGCCCGCACCACCCCCGGAACCACGATCGTGAGGAACGCCTGATGCCCGGACAGCAGCGACGAGGCGGGACCGGCCAGGCCGGCTCCGGCCCGGCCGGCGGTCGGGACGGCGGCCGCGGCGGCCGCGGCGGCGCCGAGAAGAGCAACCACATCGAGCGGGTCGTCGCGATCAACCGCGTCGCCAAGGTCGTCAAGGGCGGCCGGCGCTTCAGCTTCACCGCGCTCGTCGTCGTCGGCGACGGCGACGGCCAGGTCGGCGTGGGCTACGGCAAGGCCAAGGAGGTGCCCGCGGCGATCGCCAAGGGCGTCGAGGAGGCCAAGAAGCACTTCTTCCGCGTGCCGCGCATCGCCTCGACCATCCCGCACCCGATCCAGGGCGAGGCCGCGGCCGGCGTCGTGCTCCTCAAGCCGGCCAGCCCGGGTACCGGCGTCATCGCCGGCGGCCCGGTGCGCGCCGTGCTCGAGTGCGCCGGCATCCACGACGTGCTGAGCAAGTCGCTCGGCTCGTCCAACCCGATCAACATCGTCCACGCGACCGTGGCGGCCCTGCAGGGCCTCGTGCGCCCCGAGGAGGTCGCGGCCCGCCGCGGCCTGCCCGTCGAGGACGTCGCCCCGGCCGCCATGCTGCGCGCCCGCGCCGCTGCCGCTGCAGCGCCGCCGGCCGTGCCGACCGCGGGGAGCTGACCATGGCCCGTCTGAAGGTCACCCAGGTCAAGTCCGGGATCGGCGGCAAGCAGAACCAGCGCGACACGCTGCGCTCGCTCGGCCTCAAGCGCATCTCGGACACCGTCATCAAGGAGGACCGCCCCGAGATCCGCGGGATGGTCAACACCGTCACGCACCTCGTGACGGTCGAGGAGGTCGAGTAAGCCATGGCGAGCGACAGCCCCAAGCCCACCAGCGGGCCCGGCACGAGCGCGCTGAAGGTCCACCACCTGCGCCCCGCGCCCGGTGCGAAGACCGCGAAGACCCGCGTCGGCCGCGGTGAGGCCAGCAAGGGCAAGACCGCCGGTCGCGGCACCAAGGGCACCAAGGCCCGCTACCAGGTGCCGGCCGCCTTCGAGGGCGGGCAGATGCCGCTGCACATGCGGCTGCCCAAGCTCAAGGGCTTCACCAACCGGTTCCGCACCGAGTACCAGGTCGTCAACCTCGACCGCATCTCGGCGCTGTTCCCCGAGGGCGGCGCGATCGGCGTCGACGACCTCGTCGCCCGCGGCGCCGTCCGCGACGACAGCCTCGTCAAGGTCCTCGGCGACGGCGAGCTGACCGTCGCCGCGCAGATCACGGCGCACCGCTTCTCCGCCAGCGCCAAGGAGAAGATCGCGGCCGCCGGCGGCAGCGCCACCGAGCTGTAGCCGCACCGCGCACGCACCGCACGCGCACCGCCGCACGACCGCCCCGGACCCGTCGCCCCCCTCGGGCGGCGGGTCCGCGGCGTCCCGCTCCCCGCCCGTCGACCGTGCTCGCGCCGCAGTTCCGCGGCCCGGGGGCGTGCGACCTCCCTGTTACAGTCTGGCGCGGTCTGCCGGACCGGGACCTCCGCGCCCGGTGCGCGCCGCGCCCCGGCTCGGAGCAGGCCGCTCGACGCGCACCACCCCGCCCGCCCCAGCCCGTGCCCCGCCCCCCGGGGGACGACGACGACCCGCCCCCGGCCCCGGGCGCGGACCGCCAGGAGGAACCGTGCTCACCGCCTTCGGCCGGGCGTTCAAGACGCCCGACCTGCGCAGGAAGCTGCTGTTCACCCTCGGCATCATCGCGCTGTACCGGCTCGGCTCGGTCGTGCCCGGCCCGGGCGTCAGCTTCGTCGCGATCGACCGCTGCCTCACGCAGGTCGAGGACGAGAGCGTCTACGGGCTCATCAACCTGTTCAGCGGCGGCGCGCTGCTGCAGCTGAGCATCTTCGCGCTGGGGATCATGCCGTACATCACGGCGTCGATCATCATCCAGCTGCTCGTCGTGGTCATCCCGCGGCTCGAGACCCTCAAGAAGGAGGGCCAGAGCGGCCAGGCGAAGCTCACGCAGTACACCCGCTACCTGACGATCGCGCTCGCGGTGCTGCAGTCCACCGGCATCATCGCGCTGGCCCGCTCGCAGCGGCTGTTCCCGAGCTGCACCGAGGCGATCATCCCGGACGACAGCCTGTTCCGGATCCTCATCCTCGTGCTCACCATGACCGCCGGCACCGCCGTCGTCATGTGGCTGGGCGAGCTGGTGACCGACCGCGGCGTCGGCAACGGCATGTCGGTGCTGATCTTCACGAGCATCATCAGCTCGGTGCCGAGCCAGGGCTCGTCGATCCTGCAGCAGGACAACGGCGGCTTCGTGCTCGCCGCGGTGGCCGTGCTCATCCTCGTGGTCATCGTGCTGGTGGTCTACGTCGAGCAGGCGCAGCGCCGCATCCCCGTGCAGTACGCCAAGCGCCAGATCGGCCGCCGCATGTACGGCGGCACGTCGACCTACATCCCGCTCAAGGTCAACCAGGCCGGCGTCATCCCGGTGATCTTCGCCAGCTCGCTGCTGTACCTGCCGCAGCTGCTCACCAACGTCTGGAACAACGAGACGTTCGTGCGCTACGTCAACCAGTACTTCATGAGCGACGACCCGGCCTACCTGCTCGTCTACTTCGGCCTGGTCATCTTCTTCACGTACTTCTACGTCGCGATCACGTTCAACCCGGTCGAGGTCAGCGACAACATGAAGAAGTACGGCGGCTTCGTGCCCGGCATCCGCCCGGGCCGCGCCACCGCCGAGTACCTCGACTACATCCTCAGCCGCATCACGGCCTTCGGCGCGCTCTACCTCGGCGCGGTCGCCGTGCTGCCGTACCTGCTGTTCAGCTTCAGCTCCGACGCGGCGCAGCAGACGCCGTTCGGCGGCACCGCGATCCTCATCATCGTCGGCGTCGGCCTCGAGACGGTGAAGCAGGTCGAGAGCCAGCTCATGCTCCGCAACTACGAAGGCTTCCTCCGCTAGTGGGCCGCGCGGTGCGCGTGCACCCGGCCCGGCGGGCCGGCTAGTGCGCCTCGTCCTGGTCGGTCCGCCGGGCGCGGGCAAGGGGACCCAGGCCCAGTTCATCGCCGAGCACGTCGGCGTCCCGAAGATCTCGACCGGCGACATCTTCCGGGCGAACGTCAGCGAGGGCACCGAGCTCGGCACGCTGGCCAAGCAGTACATGGACCGCGGCGCCCTGGTGCCCGACGACGTGACCATCGAGATGGTCAAGGCGCGGCTGGCCGAGCCGGACGTCGAGCCGGGCTTCCTGCTCGACGGCTTCCCCCGCACCGTCCCGCAGGCCGAGGTGCTCGAGGACCACCTGCGCGAGCTCGGCACCAAGCTCGACGTCGTGCTCGAGCTGGTCGTCGACGACGACGAGGTCATCCGCCGGCTGTCGGGCCGGCGCACCTGCCGCACCTGCAACCGCATCTGGCACGTCGACTTCGACCCGCCCGCGGTCGAGGGCGTGTGCGACCTCGACGGCGGCGAGCTCTACCAGCGCGACGACGACAAGGCCGAGACCGTGGCCGAGCGGCTGCGGGTCTACGCCGCCGAGACCGCGCCGCTCGTCGCGCACTACGCCGGTCGCGGCGTGCTGGTCGGCATCGACGCGATGGGCCCGGTCGACGACGTCACGCAGCGCGCGGTCGACGCGCTGCGCCCGTTCCAGGACCGCTAGTGGTCGGCCGCCGGCGGCCGCGCGGCGTCACCGTCAAGAGCGCCGAGCAGGTCGCGCTCATGCGCGAGGCCGGGCTGGTCGTCGCCCGCGCGCTCGAGCGGCTCGCCGCCGCCGTCGCGCCCGGCGTCACCACCGGCCAGCTGGACGCGCTGGCCGAGGAGAGCATCCGCGGCGAGGGCGCCGTGCCGAGCTTCCTGGGCTACCACGGCTTCCCGGCCACGATCTGCGCGTCGGTCGGCGCCGAGGTCGTGCACGGCATCCCGTCGCGCGACCGGGTGCTGCGCGAGGGCGAGCTGGTGAGCATCGACTGCGGCGCCGTGCTGGCCGGCTGGCACGGCGACGCCGCGGTGACCGTGCCGGTGGGGGAGTGCGCCGAGGAGCTGCTGGCCCTGTCGGCCGTCACCGAGCAGGCCCTGTGGGCGGGGCTCGCCGCGGTGCGCCCCGGCGGGCACCTGTCCGACGTCGGCGCGGCCGTCGAGCGGGTCGTGCGCCCGCACGGCTACGGGCTGCTCGAGGACTACACCGGGCACGGCATCGGCACCGCCATGCACGAGCCGCCCGACGTGCCGAACCTCGCGCCCCGCGGCGCCGGCCGCGGCATGGAGCTCGTCCCCGGCGTCGTGCTGGCCGTCGAGCCGATGGCCACGCTCGGGTCGCCCGACGTCGACGAGCTCGACGACGGCTGGACCGTCGTCACCCGCGACGGCCGGCAGGCCGCGCACTGGGAGCACACGGTCGCGGTCACGCCCGACGGGCCGTGGGTGCTCACCGCGCTCGACGGCGGCGCCGCCGGCCTGCGCCGCGCCTCCTAGCGCCCGCTGTCAAGCGCCGCGCCCGGCGAGTTGGACGGCCGCGCCCGCGACGACGTACACTTCCGAGTCGGACTGCGTCCAGCGCCCCGTCGTGCCCTCCTGCTCCCCCGCGGAGCCCCGGCACGCCGGCGCGACCGGCCCGGAGCGCCACCCGCACGCCAGCACGCCAGCACGACCTGCCAGCACCACCGCCGCACGACAGCGATGCACTCAAAGGGAGACATGCCGAAGAAGGACGGGGCCATCGAGATCGAGGGCCGTGTGGTCGAGCCGCTCCCCAACGCGATGTTCCGCGTGGAGCTGCAGAACGGCCACCGGGTCCTGGCCCACATCAGCGGCAAGATGCGGCAGCACTACATCCGCATCCTCCCCGAGGACCGCGTGGTCGTGGAGCTCTCGCCCTACGACCTCACCCGCGGGCGCATCGTCTACCGCTACAAGTAGCCCGAGCCGGCGCCCCGCAGGGGCCGGCAGCAACCCGTCCGCGCGCCCGCGCGCGGCACCACCACCCGAGGGACACGTGAAGGTCAAGCCGAGCGTCAAGCCGATGTGCGACAAGTGCAGGGTCATCCGTCGCAACGGCCGCGTCATGGTGATCTGCTCGTCCACCGCGCGCCACAAGCAGCGGCAGGGCTAGGCCCCACCGCGAGCTGCACCGCCCGCACCACCCGCACGGCCGCACCACCGCACCGCCCGCTCCACCGCACGGCACGACAACTGCAGAGCGCGACCCGCCCGCCCCGCGAGGGGCGGTCACCCCCGGCCCGGAGGCCGGGGCCCCGCCGGGCAGCGGGGAGGGCCGCGCACGACCTCCGGACGACAGATGGAGCACCCGCCCCGTGGCACGCCTCTCCGGCGTCGACCTCCCCCGCGAGAAGCGGCTCGAGATCGCGCTGACCTACATCTACGGCATCGGCCGTACCCGCAGCCAGCAGACGCTGGCCGCGACCGGCGTCGACGGCAACGTCCGCGTCAAGGACCTCTCCGAGGACGACCTCGTCAAGCTCGCCCGGCACATCGACGGCGAGTTCCGCGTCGAGGGCGACCTGCGCCGCGAGGTCGCCGCCGACATCCGGCGCAAGATCGAGATCGGCTGCTACCAGGGCATCCGCCACCGCCGCGGCCTGCCGGTCCACGGCCAGCGCACGCACACCAACGCGCGCACGCGCAAGGGCCCGAAGAAGACGGTCGCCGGCAAGAAGAAGGCGAAGAAGTAGTGGCGCGCCGCACGCCCGCCACCGACCACCTCAGCAGGGAGAAGTAGTGCCCCCCAAGACCCGCACCGGCGCCGGGGCCAAGAAGGTCCGGCGCAAGGAGAAGAAGAACGTCGCGCACGGCCAGGCGCACATCAAGTCGACGTTCAACAACACCATCGTCTCGATCACGGACCCCCAGGGCAACGTGATCAGCTGGGCCTCCGCCGGCCACGTCGGCTTCAAGGGCTCGCGCAAGTCGACCCCGTTCGCGGCGCAGATGGCCGCCGAGAACTGCGCGCGCAAGGCGCAGGAGCACGGGATGAAGAAGGTCGACGTCTTCGTGAAGGGCCCGGGCTCGGGCCGCGAGACCGCGATCCGCTCCCTGCAGGCCGCCGGCCTCGAGGTCGGCGCGATCAGCGACGTCACCCCGGTGCCGCACAACGGCTGCCGTCCGCCCAAGCGCCGCCGCGTCTGACCCGCCGCAGAACCAGGAGAAGCTGAGACATGGCCCGTTACACGGGAGCCGACTGCCGCAGGTGCCGTCGCGAGAAGATGAAGCTGTTCCTCAAGGGCAGCAAGTGCGAGTCCCCGAAGTGCCCGATCGAGATCCGCCCGTACCCGCCGGGCGAGCACGGCCGCGGCCGCACCAAGGACTCCGAGTACCTCCTGCAGAAGCGCGAGAAGCAGAAGTGCGCGCGCATCTACGGCGTGCTCGAGAAGCAGTTCCGCGGCTACTACGAGGAGGCGAACGGCAAGGTCGGCAAGACCGGCGAGAACCTGCTCGTCATCCTCGAGAGCCGCCTCGACAACGTCGTCTACCGCGCCGGCTTCGTGCAGTCGCGCGACCAGGCCCGCCAGTCCGTCCGCCACGGCCACGTCCTGGTGAACGGCAAGAAGGTCGACATCCCCTCCTACCGGGTGAGCCCGAACGACATCGTCGAGATCCGCCCGAAGAGCCGCGAGCTGACGCCGTACGTCATCGCCCGCGAGATCGTCGACCGCCCGGCCCCGGCCTGGCTCGAGGTCATCGCCAGCCAGTCGCGCGTGCTCGTGCACAACCTCCCGGCCCGGCAGGTCATCGACACGCCGGTCCAGGAGCAGCTCATCGTCGAGCTCTACAGCAAGTAGCCGCCCGACCGGGCCGGGGCGCGCGCCCCGGCCCGGTCCGCGGCACGTCACGGCACGTCACGGCACGGCACGCACGCGCACCACGGCACGGCACCACCCGCACGCCCCGCAACCCCAGCCCGGGCCTCGCCACCTCGGGCACCCCACGCGACGTCAGATGGCGGTCGTCGCGAGACAGTCCCCGGAAGGACTCCCACGTGCTCATCGCACAGCGCCCGACCCTCACCGAGGAGCCGGTCAGCGACCACCGCTCGCGGTTCGTCCTCGAGCCGCTCGAGCCGGGCTTCGGCTACACCCTCGGCAACTCGCTCCGCCGCACCCTGCTCAGCTCCATCCCCGGCGCCGCCGTGACGAGCATCCGCATCGACGGCGTGCTCCACGAGTTCACCACCGTCCCGGGGGTGAAGGAGGACGTCACCGACCTCATCCTCAACCTCAAGGAGCTCGTCGTCTCCAGCGAGAGCGACGAGCCGGTCGTCATGTACCTGCGCAAGCAGGGCCCCGGCCCCGTGACCGCCGCCGACATCGCGCCCCCGGCCGGCGTCGAGGTCCACACCCCCGACCTGCACATCGCGACCCTCAACGGCAAGGGCCGCCTGGAGATCGAGCTCACCGTCGAGCGCGGTCGCGGCTACGTCTCGGCCGTGCAGAACAAGCAGGCCGGCCAGGAGATCGGCCGCATCCCGGTCGACTCGATCTACAGCCCGGTCCTCAAGGTGACCTACAAGGTCGAGGCCACCCGCGTCGAGCAGCGCACCGACTTCGACCGCCTCGTGCTCGACGTCGAGACCAAGCCCGGCATGACGCCGCGCGACGCCGTCGCGAGCGCCGGCAAGACCCTCGTCGGCCTGTTCGGCCTGGCGCAGGAGCTCAACGAGCAGGCCGAGGGCATCGACATCGGCCCGTCGCCGACGGACGCCGCGCTCGCGGCCGACCT
>CANKBT010000019.1 GCA_947479995.1 Frankiaceae bacterium
GACGGGGTGGTGCGCACGCTGGTCGCGCGTGGCCTCGTCGTCGAGGCGGGTACGGACACCGAGTCGGGCGCACTGCTCTACCGCACCACGCCACTGCTGCTCGAGAAGCTCGGCCTGCAGTCGATCGACGACCTGCCATCACTGGCTCCGCTGCTCCCCGAGGTGGATGACGTCCTGTCGGACTCATCCTCGATCTGAGGTACAGACATGACCACGACGAACGATGACGGCATCCGGCTGCAGAAGGTCCTGGCTGCCGCGGGTGTCGGCTCCCGCCGCGCCTGCGAGGTGCTCATCGAGGAGGGCCGCGTCTCCGTCGACGGCGAGGTGGTGCAGGGCCAGGGCCGTCGCATCGACCCGGAGACGGCCGTCGTGCGCGTCGACGGCCTGCGCATCGCGACCAACGCCGACCAGGTGCACCTGGCCCTCAACAAGCCGGTCGGCATGCTCTCGGCCATGTCGGACCCCGACGGGCGCCCGAACGTCGGCGACGTCGTCGGCGAGCGCAACGCCCGGCTCTTCCACATCGGCCGGCTGGACGCCGACACCGAGGGGCTCCTGCTCCTCACCAACGACGGCGAGCTGGCGCACCGGCTGGCCCACCCCAGCTACGAGGTGCCCAAGACCTACCTCGCCGAGGTGATCGGCCCGCTCGCTCGTGACGTCGGCAGGCGCCTGCGCGCCGGCGTGGAGCTCGAGGACGGCATCGCCAAGGCGGACTCCTTCCGCCTCGTCGACAGCCAGGGCAACCGCGTGCTCGTGGAGGTGGTGCTGCACGAGGGGCGCAAGCACGTCGTGCGTCGCATGCTCGCCGAGGCCGGCCACCCCGTGCAGCGCCTCGTCCGCACGGCGGTCGGCCCGGTGCACCTGGGTGCGCAGAAGCCGGGTCGCCTGCGGCCGCTCACACGGCAGGAGCTGGGGGGCCTGTACGCCCTCGTCGGCCTGTAGCACCCGCGGACACGACGCCGGGCGCGCACTCCGGCGCCCGCCACCACGGCCCCGCAGGCCGCGCAGGGCGGCTCACGCGGCGGTCGACCCGGTCGGGCGCGGCGCCGCTGAGGGCCGCCCACAGCACGACGGGTCGCCGAGGGCGGTGGACGACCCCGTTGCGTCGCCCGTCCCCGTGCTCGCTGGCGGACCGTCCGGTGCCAGCGGCTGGGCAGCGACCGCTGGTCGAGCGCTCCGTCGTCCGAGGACGGGCCGCTCGCGCCCAGTTCGCCGGCTCGGCCTGGTCCGGCCCGACCCGGCCCGGAACGACGCGCCACGCGGTGGCCTGGGGCCGTGTTCGAGAGTCGTGCGCCGACCGCAGCGCTGAGGGGCCCGCGCCGGGAGCACCCAGGCGCGGTCGGGGCTCGGGGACGGCCCCCCGACCCAGGCCGGCGCGGTCTCTCCAGGCCTCCCGTGACGCCGTCACGGCTCAGCAGCACGGCGCCGAAGGCGTGCACCGTCAAGTCGACTTGCCTGTTCATCGCGGACGGGGCTCGTCGCGGCGCCAAGCCCGTTGCCGCTCGTCTCGACGGTCGTCCCTGCTCAGGGCTGGGACACCTGTCGTCCTGTCGACACGTCCCCTGCGTGCGTCACCGTGCCGTGGCATCTGTCGACTTCACGATCTGCCGTCCCGACGACTTCCCACCAGGTCGGTGTGACGAGGGCACGACTCGCCGACGCGTCGCGATGACGCGACGGCGCCTTCTCACTAGGGTGACGCGACCGCAGCCGACGAGGGAGGCGCAGTGACCAGCTGGGCCGGACGTCAGACGCGCGGGCGCACAGGCCTCCCGACGCCTGCCCCGGGGACGCAGATCGCCAGGGCGGACGCCTCGACGGGCGCGCGAGCGGACGTGAGCGCCGGGACCCAGTCGCCGGCGCGACCGGCGCCGCACCTCCGCGAGTCGGATCCCGGCGCCACTGGTGCACTTCCCGTGCCGGGAGGGGGAGTCCGTCCACGCCGCGTCACACCGCCGGAGCCTGGGCTGAGGCCCGGGCACCAGGCCGGCGCCCTCACCCTCCCTGGCCAGCGGCGGCATGACGGGTCGCCCTCGGGCAGGTGTGCGCGCCCCCGCCCGGAGCAGTGCCGTCCGCGCTCCTGCACGGCGTCGTGCGGGGGCGCCGCAGGCAGGGACAGGCTCGCAGCGGTCGACCGCCGGCTGGTCACGGGGGCTGCTCCAGCAGAGGTCACCCGAGCCCCCGGGCGCCGGACCACGGTCCGGCCGGGTGCCACGTGACGGCCGACGTCCTGGTCGTCGGCGCCGGGCTGCTGGGGACGTCCCTGGCGCTGGCGCTGCGGCCCGAGCAGGACGTCCTGCTGCACGACGCCGCGCCGACGACGCTCGCCGCCGCGCTGGCACGTGGCGCAGGGCGGGCCTGGGACGGCACCGAGCGCGTCCGCCTGTGCGTCGTCGCCGTCCCACCCCGGTCCACCGCCGCCGTCCTGCTGCAAGTCCAGGCTCTGGGCGTCGCCTCGACGTACACCCACGTAAGCAGCGTTCAGTCTGGAGTTCAGGCCGAGGTCGAGGCGGGCAGCGGCGACGCGACCGCCGTGTGCGGCGGTCATCCCATGGCGGGACGGGAGCGCAGCGGACCCAAGGCGGCCGTCGCCGACCTCTTCGTCGGGCGCCCGTGGGCGGTGTGCGCCGGTCCGGCGACGTCGGACCGCGCCCGAGACGACGTCACCCGGCTCGCGCGCACCGTCGGCGCCGCACCGGTCGACCTCGCGCCGGAGGAGCACGACCGCCTCGTCGCCCTGGTCAGCCACCTGCCGCAGATCGCGGCGAGCGCCCTCGCTGCCCGGCTCGTCGACGGCCGAACGGGCACGCTGCCGCTGGCCGGCCCGGGCCTGCAGGACACGACGCGCCTGGCCGCGAGCGACCCCGCCCTCTGGCGCGAGGTGCTGAGCCTCAACGCCGCGAACCTCGCGCCGCTCGTGCAGGCCCTCGCCCGCGACCTCGGGGCAGTGGGCGACGCCCTCGCCGCCGCCGCCGACGCGGCGCGCGAGCACCCCGCGACCGGCCCCGGCGCGCCGGCTCCGGACCGCGCGGTCACGGCGCTGACCCCGGTGCTCGACCTGCTGGCGCGCGGCGCCGCCGGCCGCGCCACCGTGCCGGTCAAGCGCGGCGACACCGCGACCGCCTTCGCCCACGTCGCCGTCTCGATGCCCGACGAGCCGGGGCAGCTGGCCGCCGTGCTCACCGCTGCGGGCGCCGGGGGCGTCAACGTGGAGGACGTGCGGGTGGAGCACGTGCCCGGCCGCCCGTACGGCGTCGCCGAGCTCGCCGTCCGGGCCGCCGAGCGCGAGCGGGCCGAGGCCGTGCTGCGCGCCGCCGGCTGGCACGTTATCGGCCACCGCTGACGCGCGGCGGCCCGCCCTGCCTGCCGTGAGGCCGCCGCACGCCCGCGCGGTGCTTCGCCGAATCATCATTGTGTCGACACGTCGCCTCGCGGTGCGCCGCTAGGCTCTCGCGCCAGCGGCGAGCAGCGGAGGCGGCATGACGGCAGGCACGGCAGCGGGCAGCGGCCCGTCGGCGCCGTCACGGCACATCGCGCTCGACGGGCCGTCCGGCTCGGGCAAGAGCACCGTCGCGCGGGCGCTGGCCGTGCAGCTGGGCTGGCGCTACGTCGACACCGGGGCGACCTACCGCGCCGCGACGCTCGCCGTGCTCCGTGCCGACGTCGACCCCGCGGACACCGCGGCGGTCACGGCCGTGGTCGACGCGCTGCTCGACCGCGACGGCCTGCGGCTCGTCACCGACCCCACCGCCCCGGGCGTCACCCTCGACGGGGAGGACGTGAGCGCCGCGGTGCGCGGCGGCGACGTCACCGGCGCGGTCAGCGCGGTCAGCGCCGTGCCCGCCGTGCGGACCCGGCTGGTCGCCCTGCAGCGCGCGGCGGCCGGCGAGGCGGCGGTCGTGGAGGGCCGCGACATCGCCTCGGTCGTGCTGCCCGCCGCGCCGGTCAAGGTCTACCTCGACGCCGACCAGGCCGTCCGCGCCGCGCGCCGCGCCGCGGACGACGACGCCGGGGTCGCGCCGGTCTCGGGTGCGGACCTGGTGGCCCAGGTGGCCGCCGACCTCGCGCGCCGCGACGCCGCCGACAGCAGCCGCGCCGCCAGCCCGCTGGCCGCGGCCGACGGCGCCGTGCACGTCGACGCCACCGAGCTGTCCGCCGCCCAGGTCGCCGACCTCGTCCTCGGGCTGGCGGTCGACGCGGGCATCGCCGCCCGGTGAGCACCGACCCGGGCGGCGCCCGCACCGCGCCCGAGCCCGCCGGGCAGGCGGACGACCCGACCGCGGGAGGTGCCGCCCCCGCCGGCACCCTGGCCACCGCCGCCGTGCCCGCCCGGGTGCGCCGGCGGGCGACCGGCCGGCGCCGCAGCTGGGTCGTCGACGGCGCCCAGCGCACCGGCCGCCGCCTGTCGGCCGCGGCCTTCGACCTCGAGGTGCGCGGCCGCGAGCACGTCCCCGCCACCGGCCCCGTCCTGCTGGCGAGCAACCACGCGGGCTTCCTCGACGGGCCGCTGGTGTTCCTGCTGGCACCGCGCCCGGCGTCGGTGCTCACCAAGTCCGAGCTGTTCGTCGGGCCGCTGGCCCGCGCCCTCGGCTGGCTCGGGCAGATCCCGGTGCACCGGGGCACGCCCGACCGCCGCGCCCTGCGGCAGGCGCTCGACGTGCTCGAGGCCGGGGGAGCGCTGGGCGTCTTCCCCGAGGGCACCCGGGGCACCGGCCGGCTCGAGCAGGTCAACGACGGGCTGGGCTGGCTGGCGCTGCGCAGCGGAGCGCCGGTGGTGCCCATCGCCGTACTCGGCAGCGCCGAGGCCATGCCGCGCGGCGCCCGCCTGCCGCGCTGGCGGGCGCCGGTGCGGGTCGTCTTCGGCGCCCCCGTGCACGTCGACGTGGCCGGCGACCCCCGCGCGCGCCGTACCGTGAGGGCAGCCGGCGAGCAGCTGCGCCTGGCGCTGCTCGCGCACCTGGAGTCGGCCTCCAGCACTGAGGAGACCGCACCGTGAGCACCACCGACAGCACTCCCGCGCCCGCCGGCGACCCCGGCGACCCGCAGGCGCAGCCCGTCCTGGCCGTCGTCGGCCGCCCCAACGTCGGCAAGTCGACGCTGGTCAACCGCATCCTCGGCCGCCGCGAGGCCGTCGTGCAGGACGTCCCCGGCGTGACCCGCGACCGCGTCACGTACGACGCGCAGTGGCGCGGCCGCGCCTTCACCGTGGTCGACACCGGCGGCTGGGACCCCGACGCCGACGGCCTGGCCGCCGCCGTCAGCGCCCAGGCCGAGGTCGCCATCGCCGCGGCCGACGCCGTCCTGTTCGTCATCGACACCACCGTCGGCGCGACCGACGCCGACGAGGCCGTCGTGCGGGTGCTGCGCCGCTCGCGCAAGCCGGTCGTGCTGGCCGCCAACAAGGTCGACGACGAGCGCGCCGAGGCCGACGCCGCGGCGCTGTGGTCGCTGGGCCTCGGCGAGCCGTACGTCGTCAGCGCCCTGCACGGCCGCGGCAGCGGCGACCTGCTCGACGCCATCCTCGACGCGCTGCCCGAGGCGCCGGAGGACCGCGACGCCGGCGAGGGCGGGCCGCGCCGCGTCGCCCTGCTCGGCCGCCCCAACGTCGGCAAGTCCTCGCTGCTCAACCGGCTCTCCGGCGAGGAGCGCGTGCTCGTCGACAGCGTGGCCGGCACCACCCGCGACCCGGTCGACTCGCTCGTCGAGGTCGACGGCGAGGTCTGGCGCTTCGTCGACACCGCGGGCCTGCGACGCCGGGTGAGCCACGCGTCCGGCGCGGAGTACTACTCCTCCCTGCGCACGCAGGCGGCGCTGGAGTCCGCCGAGGTGGCCGTCGTGCTGCTCGACGCCGGCGAGGTGCTCAGCGAGCAGGACCAGCGCGTCATCGCCATGACCGTCGAGGCGGGGCGCGCCCTGGTCCTGGCCTTCAACAAGTGGGACCTCGTCGACGAGGACCGCCGCTACGTGCTGGCCAAGGAGGTCGACCGCGACCTGGCCCGCGTCTCCTGGGCGCCGCGGGTCAACGTCAGCGCCCTCACCGGCCGCGCCGTCGACAAGCTCGGCCCGGCGATGCGCACGGCGCTCGAGGGCTGGGAGACCCGCATCCCGACGGCCAAGCTCAACAGCTGGATCGCCGACCTCGTCGCGCAGACGCCGCCGCCGGTGCGCGGCGGCAAGCAGCCCAAGGTCCTGTTCGCCACGCAGGCCGGCACCCGGCCGCCGCGCTTCGTGCTGTTCACGAGCGGCTTCCTCGAGGCGGGCTACCGGCGCTTCGTCGAGCGCCGCCTGCGCGAGGACTTCGGCTTCGCCGGCACGCCCGTCGAGGTCAGCGTGCGCGTGCGCGAGAAGCGCAGCCGGTGACCCGCCGCTGCTAGTGTCTGCGGCGATCGCGGGCTGTGGCGCAGCTTGGTAGCGCACTTGACTGGGGGTCAAGGGGTCGCAGGTTCAAATCCTGTCAGCCCGACGCGAGAGCAGCAGGTCAGAGGCGGTGCCGACCCCGGTCGGCACCGCCTCTGCCGTGCCGGGCGGGTCGGCGGCCCGACCGCCGGCGCGCGTGGGTAGCGTGCGGCCCGTGGCGACCGAGGCGGACCCGGCCGACCGCGTCCTCACCGTCCCGAACGCCCTGTCGGCGCTCCGGCTGGTGGGCGTGCCGGTGTTCCTCTACCTCGTGCTCGTCGTCGAGCGCGACGGCTGGGCCGTGCTGCTGCTCATGGCCGCCGGCATCACCGACTACCTCGACGGCAAGCTCGCCCGCGTCCTCGGGCAGTACTCCGAGCTCGGGCGCCTGCTCGACCCGCTGGCCGACCGCCTCTACATCCTGGCGACCCTGCTGGCCCTGGTCGTGCGCGACGGCCTGCCGCTCTGGTGGGCCGCGGCCCTCATCGGCCGCGACGCGCTGCTCGCGCTGACGCTGCCGGTGCTGCGGCGGCACGGCTACGGCCCGCTGCAGGTCAACTACCTCGGCAAGGCCGCCACCTTCAACCTGCTCTACGCCTTCCCGATGCTGCTCGCGGCGCTGCCCGGCAACGACGGGCTGATCGCCGACGTCTTCCGGCCGATCGGCTGGGCCTTCGCCGCGTGGGGGAGCGTCCTCTACCTCGTGGCGGGTACCGCGTACGCCGAGCAGGTGCGCCGCCTCGTGCGCGCGGACCGCGACGCGGGAGGAGCGCGACCGGCGTGAGAGCGGTGGTCATGGCCGGCGGCGAGGGCACCCGCCTCCGGCCCATGACCGCCAACGCGCCCAAGCCGCTGCTGCCGGTCGCCGGCCGGCCGATCATGGAGCACGTGCTGCGGCTGCTGCGCCGCCACGGCTTCGACGAGACGGTCGTGACGGTGCAGTACCTCGCGAGCCTGGTGCGCACGCACTTCGGCGACGGCGAGGAGCTCGGCATGCACCTGTCGTACGCCACCGAGGGCCGGCCGCTCGGCACGGCCGGGTCGGTGAAGAACGCCGAGTCGGCCCTGCGCGACGACGCGTTCGTCGTGCTGTCGGGCGACGCGCTCACCGACGTCGACCTCACGGCGCTGGTCGCGGCGCACCGCGCGCGCGGCGCCCTGGTCACCGCCTGCCTGGCGCGGGTGCCGGACCCCCTGGAGTTCGGCATCGTCGTCACCGACGACGAGCAGCGCGTGGAGCGGTTCCTGGAGAAGCCGACCTGGGGCGAGGTCTTCACCGACACGGTCAACACCGGCATCTACGTCATGGAGCCGGAGGTCTTCGACGCCGTCGCTCCCGGCGAGCGGGTCGACTGGGCCGCCGACGTCTTCCCCGCCCTCATCGCCCGCGGCGCGCCGGTGCACGGGTGGGTCGCCGGCGGCTACTGGGAGGACGTCGGCACGCAGGAGAGCTACCTGCGGGCGCAGGCGGACGTCCTCGACCGTCGGGTCGAGGTCGAGATGCCCGGCACCGAGGTGTCGCCGGGCGTGTGGCTGGGTGAGGGCGCCGAGGTCGACCCGTCCGCCGAGCTGCGGGGCCCGCTGTGCCTCGGCGACTTCGCCAAGGTCGAGGCGGGGGCGTCGCTCGGGCCGTACACGGTGCTCGGCAAGAACGTGCTGGTCCGCAGCGGGGCGGTGCTGGAGCGGGCCGTCGTGCACGACAACGCCCTGGTCGGCGCGCAGGTCGGCCTGCGCGGGTGCGTCATCGGCAAGGGCACCGACGTGCTGCGCGGGGCGCACGTGGAGGAGGGCGCCGTCGTCGCCGACGGCTGCGTCGTGGAGGAGGAGGCCGTGCTGTCGCCCGGCGTCCTCGTCTTCCCGGCCAAGACCATCGAGGCCGGCGCGGTCGTGCACGACAGCGTCGTGTGGGCCTCGCGGGGGAGCACCGCGCTGTTCGGCCGCCGCGGGGTCAGCGGTCTGGTCAACGTCGAGATGACGCCCGAGCACCTCGTACGGCTGGCCACGGCCTTCGCGACCACGCTGCCGCGGGGCAGCACGGTCACGACCTGCCGCGACGCCGGCCGCGCCGCCGCGTCGCTCGAGCGGGCGGTCGTCGCGGCCCTGACCACCAGCGGCGTCGGCGTGCGCGAGCTGGGCGTCATGCCCCTGCCGGTCGCCCGCTTCGACACCGCCGCCGGCCCCGCCGCCGGCGGGGTGGTGCTGCGCACGACCCCCGGCGACCCGCAGTCGCTCGACGTGCTGCTGCTCGGCCCCGACGGCGCGGACCTCTCGCCGCAGGACCGCCGCCGGCTGGAGCGGGTCTTCGCCCGCCAGGAGTTCCGGCGGGCGGCGCCCGGCGACGTGGCCGAGGTGAGCGCCCCCGACGGCCTGGTCGAGGCGTACGTCGCACACGTCCGCGGCGCCGTCGACACGTGCGGCGTCGAGGGGGCGGGCCTGCGGGTCGTGCTCGACAGCGCCGGCGGCGCGGCCGGGCTGGTGCTGCCGGCGCTGCTCGGCGGGCTCGGGGTCGACGTGCTGGCCGTCGAGGACGCGCCGCGCGACGGGCAGCACCCGCGGGAGCGGCCGACCACCGAGTCGCCCGCCGAGCACCTGGCGGCCCTCGACCGCCTCGGCCACCTCGTCCGCGAGGCGGAGGCGGCGTTCGGCGTGCGCTTCGACCACGTGGGCGAGCGCTTCTCGCTCGTCGACGAGCGCGGCGAGGTGGTCGAGGACGACCGCGCGCTGCTCGTCGTGCTCGACCTCGTCGCGGCCGAGCAGCGGCACGGCCGCATCGCCCTGCCCGTGTCGACGACCCGGGTCGCCGAGCAGGTCACGCGCTTCCACGGCTGCGGCATCCTCTGGACGCGGACGGGCGCCGTCGACCTGCGCGACGCGGGCGGCGACGGGCGCGCGGACGACGTCGTCTTCGCCGGCGACGGGGCCGGCGGCTTCGTCGTGCCGGAGGTCGGCGGGGCGGTGGACGGCCTGGCGACCCTCGTCCGGCTTGTCGGCCTCGTGGCCCGCACCCGGCTCACCCTCAGCCGCATCGACGCGCGCATCCCGCGGGCCCACGTCGTGCGCCGCACGGTGCCGACGCCCTGGGCCCGCAAGGGCGCCGTGATGCGCGAGGTGCTCGAGGCGGCCGACGGCCGCGAGGTCGACACGGTCGACGGCCTGCGCGTGGTCGAGCCGGACGGCGGCGGCTGGGCGCTCGTGCTGCCCGACCCCGCCGAGGCCGTCACCCACCTGTGGGCCGAGGCCGCCGACCCGGGTGGCGCCGAGCGGCTGCTCGCGGCCTGGTCGGCGGTCGTCGGGGGCGCCCCCGGGCGCTGACCCGCCGACCGCCCGCAACGGCGCGCCGGCCGCCGCGCCCGTGGCAGGCTGGCGGGGTGCCGACCGGAGCCCCTCCTCGCGCCGCCGGCGCCCGGCGCGTCGACGGCTCGATGGCGCTGCTGGTCGACGTCGCGCGCGACGCCGAGGACCCCGCGTACGCCGAGATGGCGGCCCTGCGCGGCGGCCGGCGGCGCCCCGTGACCGCCGGCGGGCTCGTCGTCGTGCTGCTCGTCGGGCTCGCGCTCGGCGGCGCCGCGGCCGCGCTGCGCGCCGGCCGCGACGACCGCGTCGCCGTCCGCGCGTCGCTGCTCGAGGAGGTGCGCGAGCGCACCGCCGAGGTCGAGGGGCTGGAGCGCGAGTCGGCCCGCCTCGGTCAGGAGGTGGCCGCCGCGCAGGACCGCGTGCTCGCGCGCGACGCCCGCGGGCAGGCGCAGGCCGCCCGCCTCGCCGAGGTCGAGCTGGCGGCCGGCACGGTGGCGGTCACCGGCCCGGGCGTCGTCGTCACGCTCGACGACCGCCCGGAGGACACCGCGACCGGCGGCCTCGGGCGCGGCGGCGCCGTGGGCGACGGCCGCGTGCAGGACCGCGACCTGCAGGAGCTCGTCAACGCGCTGTGGGCCGCGGGCGCCGAGGCCGTCGCGGTCAACGGCCAGCGGCTCACCGCCCGCACCGCCATCCGCTCGGCCGGCGAGGCCGTCCTCGTCGACTTCCGGCCGCTCAGCCCGCCGTACGACGTGACGGCCGTCGGCGAGCCCGGCGCGCTCGCCCGGGCGCTGACCGCGGACGGGCCGGGCGCCCGCATCGTCGACTACGCCGCGCTGTACGGCCTGCCGCTCGAGGTCCGGCGCCAGGACGAGGTCCGGCTGCCCGCCGGCTCGGACGAGCCGCTCGCGACGACGGTGCCGGAGGGCTCGTGATCCCGTTCCTCGCCCTCGTCGCGGGCGTCGTGCTCGGCCTCGTCGTCGAGCCGACCGTGCCGTCGGCCCTGCAGCCGTACCTGCCGATCGCGGTCGTCGCCGCCCTCGACGCCGTCTTCGGCGCCGTCCGGGCGCAGCTCGACGGGATCTTCGACGACCGGGTCTTCGTCGTCTCCTTCGTGAGCAACGTGCTCGTCGCCGCCCTCGTCGTCTTCCTCGGCGACCAGCTCGGCGTCGGCGGGCAGCTGTCGACGGGCGTCGTCGTCGTGCTCGGCATCCGGATCTTCTCCAACGCGGCCGCCATCCGGCGGCACCTGTTCAAGGCGTGAGCACCCGGGAGCCGGCGGACGGCGCGCCGCAGCGGCCCGCGCCCGGGCGCGGCCGGCTGGCGCGCCTGCTGCGCCCCCGCCTGCGCCGGGTCGACCTGCTCATCGCGGCGCTGCTGCTCGTGCTCGGCTTCGCCGCCGTGGTGCAGGTGCGGTCGACCCAGGAGGACGGCGTGCTGGCCAGCGCCCGCCAGGAGGACCTCGTGCGGATCCTCGACGACCTGTCGAGCCGCAGCGAGCGGCTGCGCCAGGAGGTCACCACGCTCACCGGCACCCGCGAGCGCCTGCTCAGCGACGACGGCTCGGCGGCCGCGCTGGACGAGGCCCGCCGGCGCACCGAGGTGCTGGGCGTGCTGGCCGGCACCGTGCCCGCGCGCGGCCCCGGCGTGCGCCTCACCGTCGACGACCCCGAGGGCGACGTGCGGGCCGAGGTGCTGCTCGACGCCCTGCAGGAGCTGCGCGACGCCGGCGCCGAGGCGGTCGAGCTCCAGGGCCGGGGCGGCGACGCCGTGCGGGTGCTCGCCGGCACGTCGCTGCAGGACGCCGAGGGAGGTGTGCTCGTCGACGGCGTCGTGCTGTCCGCGCCGTACGTCTTCGTGGCCCTGGGCGACAGCTCCACGCTGTCGTCGGCGCTGGGCATCCCCGGCGGGGTGCTCGACACCGTCGAGGCCGCGGGCGGTGCCGGTCGTGTCGAGGAGGGCGAGGACCTGCGGGTGGGGGCGTTGCGACCGCTCGAGGAGCCTCGTTACGCTCGCCCCGTCCCGGACTGACCGTCCGGTCCGACGACCGCCGCGGCTCGCCCGCCCCGTCCTGGAGGCCCCACTGAGCGCGAACGGCTACCCCGCGGAGCTCACCTACACCGCCGAGCACGAGTGGCTGCGCGCCGCCGAGGGCGGGCGCCTGCGCGTCGGCATCACCGCGTACGCGCAGGACGCGCTCGGCGACGTCGTCTTCGTGACGCTGCCCGCGGTCGGCACGGCGGTCGACGCCGGCGAGGCGCTCGGCGAGGTCGAGTCGACCAAGAGCGTCTCGGACGTCTACGCGCCGCTCGCTGGCACCGTCGTCGCCGTCAACGAGGCGCTCGACGCCACGCCGGAGCTCGTCAACTCCGACCCGTACGGCGAGGGCTGGATGTTCGAGCTGGAGCCCGCCGGCGGCGCCGACGCGCTGCGCGGCGACGGGCTGCTCGACGCCGCGGCGTACGAGGCCCTGCTGCCCTGACCGGCGCGCGCCGACCCTCGACCTCGGCTCGAGGGTGACGGCGTCCGCAGCCCTCAGGGAGCGGTTGACCCTCGCTCACCCGCGCCACTACGGTCAGGCACCCCGCAGGCGTGCCCGGTGCCGCGCGGGGGCAGCACAGCCCCAGGTACAGCCCCAGGCACAGGCCGGCACGAGACCCCGCTCACGACCCGACCCCCGGAGGGGATGCGCGTGTTCTGCACGCAGTGCGGACATCAGAACCCCGACGACAGCCGCTTCTGCTCCCGCTGCGGGACGGCGCTGTCGGCGCCCGCGACGGGGCAGGGCAGCGCCGTGGAGACGACCTCCACCATCTCCCTGAGCGCGCTGGACAGCGCGCTCGAGGGCACGCCCGACGCGGGGTCGCGCAGCGCCGAGCCCGCCGCCGGGCTCGAGCCGCCGCCCGCCGGCACGGCCCTGCTCGTGGTCAAGCGGGGGCCGAACGCCGGCAGCCGCTTCCTGCTCGACGCCGACGTCACCACCGCCGGGCGCCACCCCGAGAGCGACATCTTCCTCGACGACGTCACGGTCTCGCGCCGCCACGCGGAGTTCGTGCGCGAGGGCAGCGGCTTCCTCGTGCGCGACGTCGGCAGCCTCAACGGCACCTACCTCGACCGCGAGCGCATCGACGCCGTCCGGCTCGCCGGCGGCGACGAGGTGCAGATCGGCAAGTACCGCCTCGTCTTCCTGGCCGGTCCCAGCCGCGAGGCGGAGGAGGGCGCGTGAGCGTCGGCGCCGCTGCCGGTGCCGCCGGCCCGGGCCGGGCCTTCATGTCGATCGGCGAGGTGCTGGGGCTGCTGCGCCCGGACTTCGCCGACATCACGATCAGCAAGATCCGCTTCCTCGAGGACGAGGGGCTGATCAAGCCCGAGCGCACCAGCTCGGGCTACCGCAAGTTCTCCCGCGAGGACGTCGGGCGGCTGCGCTACGTGCTGGCCGCCCAGCGCGACCAGTACCTCCCCCTGAGGGTCATCAAGGAGCACCTCGACGCGATCGACCGCGGGCTCGAGCCGCCGGCGCTGGGCGGCGGCGGGCCCAAGGTGCCGCGCGCCCTCGTCGCGGCCGAGGGCCTGCCCGGGCCGGAGGCCTTCCGCCCCGAGGTCAGCGAGATGCGGCTGTCGCGCGCCGAGCTGCTCGAGGCGGCCGGGCTCGAGCCCGCGCAGCTCGAGCAGCTCGAGCAGTACGGCCTGGTCGCGCCGCGCGCGGGCGGCGTGCACTTCGACGGCGACGCGCTCGTCATCGCCAAGACCGTCGCTGAGATGGCCCGCTTCGGCATCGAGGCCCGCCACCTGCGCCCGTTCAAGGCCGCCGCCGACCGCGAGATCGGGCTGCTGGAGCAGGTCGTCACGCCGCTGGTGCGCCAGCGCAACCCGGAGGCCCGGGCGCGGGCCGACGAGGCCGTCCGCGAGCTGGCTGCGCTGTCGGTCAAGCTGCACAGCACGCTCGTGCGGGCCGGCCTCGGGCCGGGCCTGCGCCGCTGACGCGGGGGAGCAGGACGCCCCGCCAGGGGTAGGCTCGACCGGGCCGGCGGCCCGGCGCGGCCCCCTCGCGGGGGTGGCGGCTCCGGGCGACCCGACGGGCCGGCGCGTCGCCGGTGCCCGGCCGGCGCGAGGGCCGGCGAGCCGGCAGGTGGAGGACGACGTGACCGACCCGCAGAGCCCGGACGAGAGCCGCACCACGACCGAGCTGAGCGTCGTCGGCGTGCGCGTCGAGCTGCCCAGCCAGCAGCCGATCGTGCTGCTCAAGGAGGTCGACGGCGACCGCTACCTGCCGATCTGGATCGGCGCCGTCGAGGCCACCGCCATCGCCTTCGCCCAGCAGGGCGTCGTCACGGCCCGGCCGATGACGCACGACCTGCTGCGCGACCTGCTCGGCGCCTTCGACCGCCCGCTGCGCACCGTGACCATCACCGAGCTGCGCGAGGGCGTCTTCCACGCCGCGCTCGGCTTCGACGGCGGCCTGACGGTGAGCGCGCGGCCGTCCGACGCCATCGCGCTCGCGCTGCGCACCGGCGCGACGATCTCGAGCGCCGAGGCAGTGCTCGCCGAGGCCGGCATCGCCATCCCGGACGAGCAGGAGGACGAGGTGGAGAAGTTCCGCGAGTTCCTCGACCAGATCAACCCGGAGGACTTCGAGTCCTGACCCTCCACTCGAGGTCGAGGGTTGCGGCGCGCCGTGCGCGGTCGTTGACCCGCCCGGGAGCGCTCCCTACGGTGCCTCCCAGACCTCCCGCCCCTTCCCCGGGCGAGAGGCACCAGACCCGGGCCGGCACCTGCCGGAGCGGGTCGTGACGAGAGGCGAGCCCGTGCCGCAGGAGCAGGGACCGACCGCACCGCCGCCCGACCCGGCCGCGGGCGACGCGCCCCGGCCCTCCCGTGCGGTGCTGGGCCTGCAGGGCTCGCTGTTCGACGACCTGCCCGCCGACCAGCGCCCCGGCGCGCAGCCCGAGGGGCTCGGCTACCGCGGGCCGACCGCCTGCAGCGCCGCCGGCATCACCTACCGCCAGCTCGACTACTGGGCCCGCACCGGCCTGGTCGAGCCGAGCGTGCGCGAGGCGTCCGGCTCCGGCACGCAGCGCCTCTACTCCTTCCGCGACATCCTCGTGCTGAAGATCGTCAAGAAGCTGCTCGACGCCGGCGTCTCGCTGCAGAACATCCGCACCGCCATCGCGACGCTGCGCGACCACGGCGTCGAGGACCTCGCCCAGATCACGCTCATGAGCGACGGCACGACGGTCTACGAGTGCACCTCGACCGACGAGGTCGTCGACCTGCTGCAGGGCGGCCAGGCGGTCTTCGCCATCGCGGTCGGCCGCCAGGTGCGCGACGTCGAGGGCACCCTGGCGCAGCTGCCGGGCGAGCAGGCCCGCGCCGGCGACGCCGCGGGCGCGTCGGCCGCCGGTGCCGAGGCGAGCGACGACCTCGCCGCCCGCCGCCGGCGCCGCACCGCCGGCTGACACCCGCCGGCTGATCCGCGCCGTCCGCTCCCGCCGCGGCCCGCGCGGCACCGGGCGCGGCCGGGGGGCCGCTGCTAGCGTCGTGCCCGCCGACCACCCCGAGCGGGAGAGCTCCGGAGCAGCCAGCCCCGGGCGCCGAAGGAGCAACTCTCCCCGAGAACCTCTCAGGCACCAGGACCGCGCGGGCAGGCACCTCTGGAGAGCGGGCACGTGCCCCACCGACGGTGAAAGCCGGACGGCGCCGACCCTGGCGCAGCCCGGCGAACCTCTCAGGTAACCGGACAGAGCGGGGAGGCCGGACGGCGCGAGCGCGCGGTCCGGGCCGCAGCCCCCACCCCTGCCAGGGAGCCCCCGTGACGCCGTCCCGCCCGACGCTCGCCGACCTCGAGGGCGCTGCGCCCTTCGCGACCCGCCACATCGGCCCGTCGGAGGACGAGGTCGCCAAGATGCTGGCGGTCGTCGGCGCCGGCTCGCTGGACGAGCTGGCCGAGCAGGCGGTGCCGGAGGCGATCCGCGCCACCGAGGGCCTCGACCTGCCGGCCGCGGCCTCCGAGCCGGAGGTGCTCGCCGAGCTGCGCGCGCTGGCCGCGCAGAACGTGCTCGTCACGCCGATGCTCGGCACCGGCTACTCCGGCACGCACACCCCGGGCGTCGTGCTGCGCAACGTCCTCGAGTCGCCTGCCTGGTACACCGCCTACACGCCCTACCAGCCCGAGATCAGCCAGGGCCGGCTGGAGATGCTCCTCAACTTCCAGACCGTCGTCGCCGACCTCACCGGCCTCGACGTCAGCGGCGCCAGCCTGCTCGACGAGTCGACGGCCGCCGCCGAGGCGATGACGCTCGCGCGCCGGCAGAGCAAGGCGCCGCAGGAGGCCGTCTTCGTCGTCGACGCCGACGCCCACCCGCAGACCCTCGCCGTGGTGCGCACGCGCGCCGTGCCGCTCGGCCTCGTCGTCGACGTCCGCGACGTGTCGACAGACGGACTCGGCGACAAGCCGGTCTTCGGCGTGCTGCTGCAGCACCCGGGCAGCAGCGGCCGGGTGCGCGACCTGCGCGCGCTCATCGCCGACGCGCACGACCGCGGCGCGCTCGTCGCGGTCGCGACCGACCTGCTCGCCTGCGTGCTGCTCGAGAGCCCGGGCGCGCTCGGGGCCGACATCGCCGTGGGCAGCAGCCAGCGCTTCGGCGTCCCGCTCGGCTACGGCGGCCCGCACGCCGGCTTCCTGGCGGTCCGGCAGCCGCTCGCCCGCGCGCTGCCCGGCCGCCTCGTCGGCGTGAGCCGCGACGCCGACGGCGCGCCCGCGCTGCGCCTCGCGCTGCAGACCCGGGAGCAGCACATCCGGCGCGAGAAGGCGACGAGCAACATCTGCACCGCGCAGGTGCTGCTCGCCGTGGTCGCCGCGGCGTACGCCGTGCACCACGGCCCCGAGGGGCTCGCCGACATCGCCCGGCGCACCCACCGCACGGCCGCGGTGCTCGCGACGGCGCTGCGCGAGGGCGGCGTCGAGGTCGTGCACGACCGCTTCTTCGACACGCTCACCGTGGTCGCGGGCGCGGACGCGCACGCCCGGGCGCTCGAGGGCGGCGTCGAGCTGCGCCTCGGCGACGGCACCCTCGGCATCAGCACCGACGAGACGACCACGCGGGCCCACCTCGACGCCGTCGTCGCGGCGCTCGGCCTGCCGGCGCAGGACTGGGACGCCGTCGACGCCCGCACCGAGGACGCCCTGGGCGACCCCCGGACCACGCCGTACCTCACGCACCCGGTCTTCTCGACGCATCGCAGCGAGACCGCGCTGCTGCGCTACCTGCGGCGGCTGTCCGACAGCGACCTGGCCCTCGACCGCACCATGATCCCGCTCGGCTCCTGCACGATGAAGCTCAACGCGACCACCGAGATGGAGCCGATC
>CANKBT010000020.1 GCA_947479995.1 Frankiaceae bacterium
CGTGGGGTGAGTGACGGGGGTCGAACCCGCGACAACCGGGATCACAACCCGGTGCTCTGCCAACTGAGCTACACCCACCACGGTGCGACCGGGGAGACTACCCGAGCGGGCCGGTGACCTCCGCCGAGATCTGCTGCGCCTGCTCGGTCGTCGGGCCGGGCGGCGGCACGAAGACCGCGCGGCGGTAGTACGCCAGCTCGGTCACCGACTCGCGGATGTCGGCGAGCGCGCGGTGGCCGCCGCCCTTCTTGGGCGCCTGGTAGTAGGCGCGGGGGTACCAGCGGCGCGCCAGCTCCTTCACCGAGCTGACGTCGACCATCCGGTAGTGCAGCCAGGCGTCGAGCTCGGGCATGTCGCGCGTCAGGAAGCCGCGGTCGGTCGCGATCGAGTTGCCGCACAGCGGCGCCTTGCGCGCCTCGGGCACGAACTCCTTCACGTACGCCAGCACCTGCTGCTCGGCCTCCTGGAGCGTGACGCGGGAGGCGATCACCGCCTCGGTGAGCCCGCTGCTGGCGTGCATGTCGCGCACGACCGGGAGCATCTGCCCCATCCGCTCGGCCGGCGCCCCGATGACGACGTCGACGCCGTCGCCCAGCACGTTGAGGTCGCTGTCGGTGACGAGCGCGGCGACCTCGATCAGCAGGTCGCTGCCCAGCTCGAGGCCGGTCATCTCGCAGTCGATCCACACCAGTCGGTCGCTCATGCCCTCGACCCTAAGGTGCTGCCATGACCGACCACGTGCAGCAGATCCGCGACGCGTACGCCTTCGACGGCCCGGCGCTCGAGCTCGGCGCCGCGGTGCTCGACGGCACGGCCCACCCGGACGCGCCGGTGCGCATCCCGCTGTCGGTGCTCAACCGCCACGGCCTGGTCGCCGGCGCCACCGGCACGGGCAAGACCAAGACGCTGCAGCTCATCGCCGAGCAGCTCTCCGACGCCGGGGTGCCGGTCTTCCTCGCCGACGTGAAGGGCGACGTGTCGGGCATGGCCGCGCCGGGCGTCCCGAGCGAGCGGGTCACCGCGCGCGCGGCGGACACCGGCACCGACTGGCAGCCGCGCGGCTTCCCCGCGGAGTTCCTGTCGCTCGGCGGCCTGGGCACCGGCGTGCCGGTGCGCGCCACCGTCACGTCGTTCGGGCCGCTGCTGCTCAGCAAGGTCATGGGGCTCAACGAGACGCAGGAGAGCAGCCTCGGGCTGGTCTTCCACTGGGCCGACCGGGCGGGCCTGCCGCTGCTCGACCTCAAGGACCTGCGGGCGGTCATCACCCACCTCACGAGCGACGAGGGCAAGGCCGACCTCGAGGGCCTCGGCGGCATGTCCGCCGCGACGGCAGGCGTCATCCTGCGCGAGCTGGTCGGGCTCGAGCAGGGCGGCGGCGACGTCTTCTTCGGCGAGCCGGAGTTCGACACCGCCGACCTGCTGCGCACGACGCCCGAGGGGCGCGGCGTGCTGTCGATCATGGGCCTCGCGGCGGTGCAGGACCGGCCCGAGCTGTTCTCGACGTTCCTCATGTGGCTGCTGGCCGACCTGTTCCAGGAGCTGCCCGAGGTCGGCGACCTCGACCGCCCGAAGCTGGTCTTCTTCCTCGACGAGGCGCACCTGCTGTTCGACGACGCGAGCGAGGCCTTCCTCGACGCGATCGCCCGCACCGTCCGGCTCATCCGCTCCAAGGGCGTCGGCGTCGTGTTCGTGACGCAGACGCCCAAGGACGTGCCGGGGGAGGTGCTCGCGCAGCTCGGCAACCGCGTGCAGCACGCCCTGCGCGCGTTCACGCCGGACGACGCCAAGGCGCTCAAGGCGACGGTGAGCACCTTCCCGACGAGCGAGGCGTACGACCTGCGCGAGCTGCTGCCGGCCCTCGGCACGGGCGAGGCGGTCGTCACGGTGCTGTCCGAGACGGGCGCGCCCACGCCGGTGGCCTGGACGCGGCTGCGCCCGCCGGCGTCGCTCATGGCGCAGCTCGACCCGGCGCAGCAGCAGGCCGCCGTGCAGGCCTCGCCGCTGCTCGCCGAGTACGGCGCCGCGGTCGACCGCGACAGCGCCTACGAGCGGCTGCTCGCCCGCGTCGCGCCGCCCGAGCCCGAGGCCGCCCCCGAGGCGGCGCCGGCCGAGGAGCGGCCCGCGCCGGAGCCGGAGCCGGAGCGCCGGCGCGGCCGCGAGGAGAAGGGCGCGGTGCGCGAGGTGCTCGAGTCGAGCGCGTTCAAGCAGTTCGCGCGCTCGGCCGGCCGCGAGATCGCCCGGTCGCTGTTCGGCACGGCCACGCGGCGCCGGCGCCGCTGACGGCGGCCGCGGCACCGCCGCCCCGCCGGTCGCAACACCGCCGCCCCGCCGGCGTCACACCGCCGACACGCGTCGCTCCTAGCGTCGGCGCGTGCCGGAGCCCGACCCCCTCCCGCCGCGCGAGGCGGCCGTCCTGCGCGCACTGGAGCAGGCGGGCGGCCGGGTGCTGAGCCGGGCCGACCTGGCGCGGGCGGCCGGCCTCGTCGGCCTGTCGCCGCGCCGCGTCGACGGCGTGCTCGTGGCCCTGCGCCGCCGGCTGCCGCCCGGCCGGCTGCTCACCGTGCGCGGCCGCGGCTGGGCGCTGCGGCCGCCCGACGGGCGGCGCTGACGACCCCGCGGGTGCACCGACTCGGAACGTCCCGGAAACACGCGGGCCGCCTCCCGGAAACCCGCCGTCCGCAGACTCGCGGCGACGACGGACACCCCGGAGGACCCCATGGCAGCACCGACCCCCGTGCCGACCCGCACGCCCGCCCCGAGCCACCTGCGCGCCGTCGGCGCCCCGCCGGCCCGGGCCAGCCACGACTTCCTCGGCCGCGCGGCCGACGCGGGCGTCGAGGTCGGGACGCCGCTGTCGACCGGCGCGCTCGTCGTCGACCTCGCCGGCTACGCCGTGACGCTCGAGGGCACCGAGCTCGACCTCTCGCCGCGTCAGGTCGAGCTGCTCGCGCTGTTCGTCGCCGAGCCCCGCCGGGTGTGGAGCCGCGAGCAGCTGCACTGGGTCTGCTGGGGCGACACCAGCCCGTCGCGGCGGGTCGACGTGCAGCTGTGCCGGCTGCGCGCGAAGACCGGGCTCGACCTGTTCCGCAACGTCCGCGACCGCGGGTGGGCGCTGCGCCCCGTCGCCTAGCCGCCCGGGAGCCCGGCGGCTGGCACGCTGGCGGCGTGACCGCCCCCGCGCCGACCGGGCCCTGACCCGTGCGCGCCCAGGAGGTCGCGCTGCTGCGGCTGGCCGCGCTGCGCCTCGTCGGCGAGCGGGCCGCCACGCCGGGCGACGCCGTGCGGCACCTGCTCTGCGCGCAGGGGCAGGAGCTGCCCGGTGCGCTCGCGTCGATCGCCCTGCGCACGGCGGGCGGCACGCGCGCCGCGGTCGTCGCCGCGCTCGACGCCGGCGAGGTCGTGCGGTCGTGGCCGCAGCGCGGCACCCTGCACCTCGTCGCCGCCGACGACCTGCCGTGGCTGCTCGACCTGTGCGCCGCCCGCGTGGTGCGCGGCACGGCCGGCCGCCAGGCGCAGCTGGGCCTCGACGCGGCGCAGGTCGAGCGGGCTCGCGACGCGGTGGTCGGCGCCCTGGAGGGCGGCCGGCGGCTGGCGCGCGCGGAGCTGCTGGCCGTGCTCGACGCCGCGGGACTGGAGCCCACCGGTCAGCGCGGCGCCTGGCTGCTGTCGCTGCTCGCCATGACCGGCACGCTCGTGCTCGGGCCGGTGGCCGGGCGCGAGCAGCAGTGGGTGCTCCTGCGCGAGTGGGTGCCGTCGGCGCGGCGCCTCGAGGGCGACGAGGCGCTCGGCGCGCTGGCCCTGCGCTACCTGCGCAGCCACGGCCCCGCCACCGCCGCCGACGTCGCGCGCTGGGCCGGCGTGACGCTCGGGCAGGCGCGCACCGGCGTCGCGCTCGCCCGCCCGCACCTGGAGGCGGTCGACGTCGACGGCGTCGAGCACCTGCTCGACCCGGAGGTGCCGGACCGGCTCGCCGCCGCCCGGGCGGAGGCCCGCGGCGTGCTCTTGCTGCCCGGCTTCGACGAGCTGGTGCTCGGCTACGCCGACCGCTCGACCACCGTCCCGGCCGAGCACGCCGACCGCATCTGCCCCGGGGGCAACGGCGTCTTCCGCCCGACCGTCGTCGCCGCCGGCCGCGCCGTCGGCACGTGGCGGCCGGACGGCACCGCCGAGCCCTTCACCGCCTTCACCCCCGCGGTCGCCCGGGCCGTGCCGCGGGTGCTGGCCGCGACCGCCGCCACCCGCGCCTGAGGGCCGCGTCGTCCACCTGCGCCCGTGGAGCCGCGCCGGGCGCCGGGTCCGCGGGCCTCCGCGCGCGCCCGCGCCCGGCCGCCGGTCAGGTGGACGACGGGGCCTCCACGCACGCGCGTCGCGGCGGGGAACCTCGGCCCTCCACCTCGCGGACGACCGGGGCTCGTGCGCGCCCGGCCCCCGCGCCGCGCGGGAGGTGGAGGGTCCGCGTTCCGGCGTCCGCGGGCGGGGCGCCGGCGGGGAGCGCGCCCGGGAGGGGTCGAACCTCCGACCTGCCGCTTAGAAGGCGGCTGCTCTGTCCAGCTGAGCTACGGGCGCCGAGCGCGCCCAGTGTGCCCGACCGCGCGCGGGACCGGTGCCGTGGTCGCGCCCCCGCGCGGCGCCCGGCTGCGGCATGCTGCCGCGGTGACGAGCGCACCCGCTGGCCTGGGCACCCGCGACGAGCGGCTGCAGGAGGGCGTCCTCGTGGCGCTCCAGCTGCTGGTCGTGGTGCCGCTCCTCGTGCTGCTCGGGGCGGCGACGACCGCCGACGCGTACGCCGGCCTCGACGACGAGTCGGCGCGCGACGCCCGGCGGGCCTCCCTGCTCGGCCTCGCGGCCGACGTCGACGGGGCGACGGCCGTCGCGGCGTGGCTGGTGCTGCTGCTGGTCGTCGCCACCGCCCTCGCGGCGCTCGTGCCCGGTCGTCGCGCCGAGACGGTGGCCGCCGGCCTCGCGGGCGTGCTCTTCGCCGGGTGGCTGGCCCTGCAGGCGCTGGTCGCGCGGGGCAGCGACGCCGTGCGGCTGGACGGCAACGGGTACGAGGCGGCCGGCGGCGCGTGGTGGCCGGGCGTGCTGGCCGTCGCGGTGGTGACGGTCGTCGCGGCCCGCCGGGCGGTGCGCGACTAGAGCCCGAGGTCGCGGGCGATGAGCATGAGCTGCACCTCGGTGGTGCCCTCGCCGACCTCGAGGATCTTGCTGTCGCGGTAGTGCCGCGAGACGACGTACTCGTTCATGAAGCCGTAGCCGCCGTGCACCTGGGTGGCGTCGCGGGCGTTGTCCATCGCGGCCTCGCCGGCGACGAGCTTGGCGATCGAGGCCTCGGTCTTGAAGGGCAGGCCGGCGAGCATCTTGGCCGCCGCGTCGTAGTAGGCGGTGCGCGCGGTGTGCGCCCGCGCCTGCATGCGCGCGATCTTGAAGGCGATGGCCTGGTTCTTGCCGATGGCCGAGCCGAACGCCTCGCGCTCCTTGGCGTACTTCACGCTCTCGTCGACGCAGCCCTGCGCGACGCCGGTGGCGACGGCGGCGATGGCGATGCGCCCCTCGTCGAGGATCGACAGGAAGTTGGCGTAGCCGCGGCCGCGCGTGCCGAGCAGGTTCTCCTCGGGCACGCGCACGTCGCTGAACGTCAGCGGGTGCGTGTCGGAGGCGTTCCAGCCGACCTTGTCGTACGGCGGCTCGGCGGTGAAGCCGGGCGTCGGCACCGGCACGAGGATGGCGCTGATCTCCTTCTTGCCGCTGCTCATCGTGCCGGTGACGGCGGTGGTGGTGACGAGCGAGGTGATGTCGGTGCCGGAGTTGGTGATGAAGGCCTTGGTGCCGTTGAGGACCCACTCGCCGCTCTCGAGCACGGCGGTCGTGCGGGTGCCGCCGGCGTCGCTGCCGGCGCCGGGCTCGGTGAGGCCGAACGCCCCGAGCGCGCGCCCCGCGACGAGGTCGGGCAGGAAGCGCTCCTTCTGCGCGTCGGTGCCGAAGCGGAAGACCGGCATGGCGCCGAGCGAGACGCCCGCCTCGAGCGTCATGGCGACGCTCTGGTCGACCTTGCCGAGCTCCTCGAGCGCGAGGCACAGCGCGAAGTAGTCGCCGCCCATGCCGCCGTGCTCCTCGGGGAACGGCAGCCCGAACAGGCCCATCTCCGCCATGCCGCGCACGACCTCGTACGGGAAGGTCTTGTCGCGGTCGTGCTGGTAGCTGACCGGGGCGACCACCTCGCGCGCGAACTCGCGCACGGTCTTGACCAGAGCCTGCTGGTCCTCGGTGAGCCGGGTGTCGATCACGAGGGGTCCTCTCCGGGGGTGACGCGGGCGAGCGGCTGGTCGACGACCACCTGGTCGCCCACGCGGACGAGCAGCTCCAGCGTGCCCGAGACCGGCGCGCGCAGCACGTGCTCCATCTTCATGGTCTCGACGGCGAGCAGCGGCGCGCCCTCGGCGACGGCGTCGCCGGCCGACGCGTGCACGGCGGTGACGGCGCCCGGCATCGGGCTGCGGACCTCGCCGTCGGCGACGGCGTCGCCGCCCTTGAGGCGCAGCGGCGGCGCCTCGACGACCGCGTGCGTCGCGCCGTCGAGGTGCACCCACGTCGTCGCGCCGTCGACGGCGTGCTGCAGCGTCGTGGTGCGGCCGTCGACGGTGAGCAGGTCGCCGTCGAGGGACGCGGCCACCGGGTCGCCGCCGAGGTGCAGCAGCGCGCCGCCGGGCCGCGGCTCGGCCGACAGCCGCAGGCGCTCGCCGTCGGGGTCGAGGACGTCCCAGTGCAGCGGGGCGGCCGGGCCGCCGGCGCGCCAGCCGGTGAGCGCGCCCCACGGCCCGTCGTCGGTGCGCGCGGCCCGCAGCCGGGTGAGGGCGAAGGCCGCAAGCGCCTCGCGGGGCACCTCGCGCGTGACGAGGTCGTCGAGCGAGCGCTCGAGCAGGTCGGTGTCGAGGCGCCCGGCGAGCACCTCGGGGTGCGTGACCAGCGCGCGCAGGAAGGCGGCGTTGGTCGTGCAGCCGAGCAGCACGGTGTCGCCGAGCGCGCGGTCGAGCCGGGCGAGCGCGGTGGCGCGGTCCGGGCCGTGGGCGACGACCTTGGCGAGCATCGGGTCGTACGTCGTGCCGACCGGGGAGCCCTCGACGAGCGAGGAGTCGACGCGGACGCCGGGGCCGGACGCCTCCCGCACGCGCAGCGCCGGGCCGCCGGTCGGCAGGAAGCCGCGCGCCGGGTCCTCGGCGTAGAGCCGGGCCTCGACGGCGTGGCCGCGCAGCACGACGTCGGACTGCGCGAGCGGCAGCCGCTCACCGGCGGCGACGCGCACCTGCAGCTCGACGAGGTCGAGCCCGGTGACCATCTCGGTGACCGGGTGCTCGACCTGCAGCCGGGTGTTCATCTCCATGAAGAACGGCTCGTCGGGGGCGTCGGCCGCGACGATGAGCTCGACGGTGCCGGCGCCGGTGTAGCCGACCGCCTCGGCGGTCGCGACGGCCAGGGCGCCGTAGCGCTCGCGCTGCGCCGGCGACAGCAGCGGCGACGGCGCCTCCTCGACGACCTTCTGGTGGCGGCGCTGCAGAGAGCACTCGCGCTCGCCGAGGTGCAGCGTCGTGCCGTGCGCGTCGGCGAGCACCTGCACCTCGACGTGGCGCGGGCGCAGCACGAAGCGCTCGAGCAGCAGCGTGTCGTCGCCGAAGGAGGCGGCCGCCTCGCGGCGCGCGGAGTCGAGCGCGGCGGGCAGGTCGGCGCGGTCGTGCACGAGGCGCATGCCCTTGCCGCCGCCGCCGGCCGACGGCTTCACCAGCACCGGGTAGCCGACCTCGTCGGCGGCCGCGAGCAGGTCGCCGGACGACGCGCCCGGCACGACCGGCACGCCGGCGCGGGCGACGGCCTCCTTAGCGCGGATCTTGTCGCCCATCGCCTCGATCGCCTCGGGCGTCGGCCCGATGAAGACCAGCCCGGCGTCGGCGACCGCACGGGCGAAGGCGGCGTTCTCGGCGAGGAAGCCGTAGCCGGGGTGCACGGCCTGCGCGCCGGTGCGCGCGGCCGCCTCGAGCAGCCGCTCGACCGACAGGTAGGACTCGCGGGCGGGCGCCGGGCCGAGGCGCACCGCGACGTCGGCCTCGCGCACGTGCAGCGCGCCCGCGTCGGCGTCGCTGTGCACCGCGACGCTGCGGACGCCGAGGCGCCGCAGCGTGCGGGTGATGCGCACGCTCACCTCGCCGCGGTTGGCGACGAGCACGGTGTCGAACACGCCGGTCACATCCTGAAGACGCCGTAGGAGACGTCCTCCAGCGGCGCGTTGGCGCACGTCGCGAGCGCCAGCCCGAGCGCGTCGCGGGTCTCCAGCGGGTCGAGCACGCCGTCGTCCCACAGCCGCGCCGTCGAGTAGTACGGGTTGCCCTGGTCCTCGTACTGCTGGCGCACCTGCGCCTGCAGCGCCTCGACGTCGGTGCCCTCCGCGGCCACGGTCGCGAGCACCTGCGCGGCCTGCTCGCCGCCCATCACCGAGATGCGCGCGCCCGGCCACATCCACAGGAAGCGCGGGGAGTACGCCCGGCCGCACATCGAGTAGTTGCCGGCGCCGAAGGAGCCGCCGATGACGACCGTCAGCTTCGGCACGCGCGCGCACGCCACCGCGGTGACCATCTTGGCGCCGTGCTTGGCGATGCCGCCGGCCTCGTACTGGCGGCCGACCATGAAGCCGGTGATGTTCTGCAGGAACAGCAGCGGCACCTGGCGCTGGTCGCACAGCTCGACGAAGTGGGCGCCCTTGAGGGCCGACTCGCCGAACAGCACGCCGTCGTTGGCGACGATGCCGACCGGGTGCCCGTGGATGCGCGCGGTGCCGGTGACGAGCGTGGTGCCGTACTCCGCCTTGAACTCCGCGAAGCGGCTGCCGTCGACGAGCCGCGCGATGACCTCGCGGACGTCGTACGGGGTGCGCGGGTCGGCCGGCAGCACGCCGGGCAGCTCCGCCGGGTCGACGGCGGGCGGCTCGCCGGCGGCGACCTCCCACGGCGCGGGCGTGCGCGGGGCGAGGCCGCTGACGATCTGCCGGACGATGCGCAGCGCGTGCGCGTCGTCGTCGGCGAGGTGGTCGGTGACGCCGCTCGTGCGGCTGTGCAGCAGGCCGCCGCCGAGCTCCTCGGCGGTGACGACCTCGCCGGTCGCGGCCTTCACCAGCGGCGGGCCGCCGAGGAAGATCGTGCCCTGGTCGCGCACGATGACGGCCTCGTCGGCCATGGCCGGCACGTACGCGCCGCCGGCCGTGCACGAGCCGAGCACCGCGGCGACCTGCGGGATGCCGCGGGCGCTCATCGTGGCCTGGTTGAAGAAGATGCGGCCGAAGTGCTCGCGGTCGGGGAAGACCTCGTCCTGCCTGGGCAGGAAGGCCCCGCCGGAGTCGACGAGGTAGACGCACGGCAGGCGGTTCTGCAGCGCCACCTCCTGCGCGCGCAGGTGCTTCTTCACGGTCACCGGGTAGTAGGTGCCGCCCTTGACGGTGGCGTCGTTGGCGACGACGACGCACTCGCGGCCGCTGACCCGCCCGACGCCGGTGATGACGCCGGCGCCCGGCGCCTGGTCGTCGTACATGCCGCCGGCCGCGAGCGGCGACAGCTCCAGGAACGGCGAGCCGGGGTCGAGCAGCGCGTCGACGCGGTCGCGCGGCAGCAGCTTGCCGCGGGCGACGTGGCGCTCGCGGCTGCGCTCGGGCCCGCCGAGGCGCGCGGTCGCGAGGCGCGCGCGCAGCTCCTCGGCGAGCGCGTGCTGGCGCGCCGCGTTGGCGGCGAAGTCGTCGCTGCGCGGGTCGACGCGCGAGGCGAGCCTGGTCCCGTCCACGGGCCGCAGGTTAGTGTTCGCTAACCGTCCCGTCCAGCAGGGGGAGTCGTGGGCACGCGCGAGCGGCTGACCCGGGAGGCCGCGCGGCTGTTCGCCGAGCGGGGCTTCCACGGCACGTCGGTCGAGGACCTCGGCGCGGCGTGCGGCATCAGCGGGCCTGCCGTCTACAAGCACTTCGCGGGCAAGCACGCGCTGCTCGCGCACGTGCTCACGAGCATCAGCGAGGACCTGCTCGCCGGCGGACGCGCCGTCGTCGCCGCCGGCGGGGGAGCCGCCGGGCTGGTCGACTTCCACGCCGACTTCGCGCTGTCGCGCCCCGACCTCATCCGCGTGCAGGACCGCGACCTGGCGTCGCTGCGCGAGGACGACCGCCGGCGGGTGCGCCGGCTGCAGCGCGCGTACGTCGAGGTGTGGGCGCAGGAGCTCGTCGCCGCCGCGCCGGGCCTGCCGGTCGAGCGCGCCCGCACCCGCGCGCACGCGGCGTTCGGGCTGCTCAACTCCACGCCGCACAGCGCCCGCGGCCGCGCCGACGCGCGCGAGGAGCTGGTGGCGATGGCGCTGCGGGCGCTCGCGGGCTAGCGCGCCGCCGCGGCGGGTGCGGCGGCGAAGGCCTCCTCGAGGTCGGCCAGGCCCTTCTCGAGGCCGAACAGCATGCGCTGCAGGTGGGGCACCGTGCGGCGGCAGCCGACGATGCCGACGTGCAGCTCGCCGTCGTACGACGTGACGGTGATGTTGAGCGCCTGGCCCTGCAGCGGGATGGACAGCGGGTACATGCCCTGCAGCCGCGCGCCGTTGAAGTAGAGCGTCTCGGTCGGGCCCGGCACGTTGCTGATGACCAGGTTGAACGGCGGCCGGCTCACCTTGTGCATGCCGACCAGGCCGTTGAGCAGCAGCGGCGACATGACCACGCCGGAGACCGCGACGCGCTGCGCCGGCGACAGCCCGCGCAGCGTCGCCTTGCCCTGGCGCATCGACGTGCGGATGGCGAGCAGGCGCTGCTGCGGGTCGGCGACGTCGGTGGCCAGGTTGGCCAGGATGGTCGCGACGGCGTTGCCCGTGGAGGGGTCGTCGGCCTCGCGCAGCGACACCGGCGTCATCGCGATGAGCGGCGCGTCGGGCAGCGCGTGCAGGTCGAGCAGGTAGTCGCGCAGCGCGTTCGAGCACATGGCGAGCAGCACGTCGTTGACGGTGCACGCCGAGGCGGCGGCGACCGCGCGGATGCGCGACAGCGGCCACGACTGCGCGGCGAAGCGGCGGCTGCCGGTGATGGAGCCGTTGAACAGGCTGCGCGGCGCCTGCAGCGGCAGCGCCGCCGCCTGGTCGCGCAGGCCGGTGGCGGCGATCCTCAGCAGCCGCGGGGTGAGGGTGACGGCGTCGGTCGTCGCGGTCCACGCCATGCCGGGCACGGCGCTGAGCAGCGAGCCGCCGGAGCCCGCGCGCCGGCTGCGCTCGCGCGGCTGCCACGGCATGCCGGTGACCGCCCCGGGGTCGGTCGACAGGCTGCTCTGCATGAGCCGCATCGCCGAGACGCCGTCCATCATCGAGTGGTGGATCTTCGTGTAGACCGCGAAGCGCCCGCCCTCGAGCCCCTCGATGAGGTGCGCCTCCCACAGCGGCCGCTCGCGGTCGAGCAGCGTGCCGTGCAGCCGCGACACGAGGGCGAGCAGCTCGCGCACCCGGCCGGGGTGGGGGAGCGCCGAGTGGCGCACGTGGTGCTCGAGGTCGACGTCGCGGTCCTCGGTCCACGCCCACTGGCCGAGGGTCAGCGGGCCGCGCGTCGGGCGCTTGCGGAAGGCCGGCGCGATGTCGGTCGCGGCGAGCGCCTGCTTGTAGACGTCGGTGACCCAGGTGTCGTCGGCCCCCGGCGGCAGGTCGTAGACCTGCAGGCCGCCGACGTGCATCGGCTGCTCGCGCTTCTCCGGGACCATGAACATCGAGTCGGTGACGGGCATGAGTCCCACGGCTGCCTCCAGCAGGGTCGAGCGCGCACGTGCCCCGGGAACGTACGCGCAACGCCCGCGCCGTGCGGCCGTGCCCCGTCCACAGGCGGGCGGCGCTCCACAGGCCGCGCGCGGACCGCGCCCCGGGCGGGCCGGCCGCCGCAGCGTGGCGGGCACCGGCGGACCGACCGCCGCCCACCTCCGGAGGTCCCCGTGCACGAGCCCCGCCTGACCGTCACCGGCCACGTCGCCACCGAGCCCGAGCTGCGCAGCGTCGCCGACGCGCTGTCGGTCACCGACTTCCGCCTCGCCGCCACCCCGCGCGTCCGGGGCGCCGACGGCGCCTGGCGCAACGGCGAGACGCTGTGGTTCACCGTCACCGCCTGGCGCGGGCTGGCCGAGAACGTCTCGGCGTCGCTGCGCACCGGCGACCGCGTCGTCGTGGAGGGCCGGCTCACCGGCCGCACCTGGCTCGCCGGCGACGAGCGCCGGCTCAACCTCGAGATCGAGGCGGCGAGCGTGGGGCTCGAGCTGTCGCGCGGCACCGCGTCGTACGTCAAGCCGCCCCGGCTGGTCAGCGACGTCGACCCGCTCGTGTCCAGCGGGCAGGTCGACGCCGCCACCGGCGAGGTCCGCATGGTGCCGGCCCTGCCGCCGGCGGCGTCCGGGCCGTCCGGGCCCGCGCCGGCCGAGGACGACGGCGGCGCCGGGGAGCGCGACGCGCCCGCGCTGGCGTCCTGACGGCCGCGGGCGGCGGCCGGCCGACCGCGCCGCCGCCCGTAGGCTGGCCCGCATGGCCCAGTTCGTGTACCAGATGCAGAAGGTCCGCAAGGCCGTCGGCGACAAGGTGATCCTCGACGACGTGACCCTGTCGTTCCTGCCCGGCGCCAAGATCGGCGTGGTCGGGCCCAACGGGGCCGGCAAGTCGACCGTGCTGAAGATGATGGCCGGCCTCGACCAGCCGTCCAACGGCGACGCCAAGCTCACGCCCGGCTTCTCGGTCGGCATGCTCCTGCAGGAGCCGCCGCTCGACGACACCAAGACGGTGCGGCAGAACGTGGAGGACGGCGTCCGGGAGATCCGCGACGTGATGGTCCGCTACGAGGAGATCAACGAGAAGATGGGCGCGCCCGACGCCGACTTCGAGAAGCTCCTCGAGGAGCAGGCGCCGCTGCTCGACGCCATCGAGGCCGCCGGCGCCTGGGAGCTCGACAGCAAGATCGAGCAGGCCATGGACGCCCTGCAGTGCCCGCCGCCGGACGAGCCGGTGACGCACCTGTCCGGTGGCGAGCGCCGCCGCGTCGCGCTGTGCAAGCTGCTGCTCGAGGCGCCCGACCTGCTGCTGCTCGACGAGCCGACCAACCACCTCGACGCCGAGAGCGTGGAGTGGCTGGAGAAGCACCTCGCGGGCTACGCCGGCGCCGTGCTGGCCGTCACCCACGACCGCTACTTCCTCGACAACGTCGCCGAGTGGATCCTCGAGCTCGACCGCGGCCGCGCCTACCCGTACGAGGGCAACTACTCGACCTACCTCGAGAAGAAGCAGGAGCGCCTCGCCGTCCAGGGCAAGCGCGACGCCAAGCTCGCCAAGCGCCTCAAGGACGAGCTCGAGTGGGTGCGCCAGAACGCCAAGGGCCGCCAGACCAAGAGCAAGAGCCGCCTCGCGCGCTACGAGGAGATGGCCGCCGAGGCCGAGAAGACGCGCAAGCTCGACTTCGAGGAGATCCAGATCCCGGCCGGCCCGCGCCTGGGCTCGGTCGTCATCGAGGCCGACGGGCTGGTCAAGGGCTTCGGCGACCGCACGCTCATCGACGGGCTGTCGTTCTCGCTGCCGCGCGGCGGCATCGTCGGGATCATCGGCCCGAACGGCGTCGGCAAGACCACGCTGTTCAAGACCATCGTCGGGCTCGAGGAGCCCACGGCGGGCTCGGTGCGCGTCGGCGAGACCGTCAAGATCAGCTACATCGACCAGAACCGCGCCAACATCGACCCGGCGAAGACGGTCTGGGAGACGGTGTCCGACGGGCTCGACCACATCCAGGTCGGCGCGCAGGAGATGCCGTCGCGGGCCTACATCGGGGCCTTCGGCTTCAAGGGCCCCGACCAGCAGAAGAAGGCCGGCGTGCTGTCGGGCGGCGAGCGCAACCGCCTCAACCTGGCGCTCACGCTCAAGGAGGGCGGCAACGTCCTGCTGCTCGACGAGCCGACCAACGACCTCGACGTCGAGACCCTCGGCTCGCTGGAGAACGCCCTGCTGGAGTTCCCGGGCTGCGCCGTGGTCATCAGCCACGACCGCTGGTTCCTCGACCGGGTGGCCACGCACATCCTGGCATGGGAGGGCACCGACGAGGACCCCGCGCAGTGGTACTGGTTCGAGGGCAACTTCGAGTCGTACGAGAAGAACAAGGTGGAGCGCCTCGGCGTCGACGCGGCGCGGCCGCACCGCCTCACGCACCGCAAGCTGACGCGCGACTGAGCACCACCCGCCGCGCCGACCGGGCGGCGACCGCGGCCTTCGCGGTCGTCGCCCTGGGCAGCCTGTGGGTGCTGTTCGCGCCGACGCAGGGCGGCCCGCAGCTGTTCGACGGCGCCGACAAGGTCGTGCACCTCGCGCTGTTCGCCGCGCTGGCGGGAACGGCCCGCGGGCGCTTCGGCGGGCGGCCGCTCGTGCTGCTCGCGGTCGCCGCGTACGCACCGGTGTCGGAGCTGGTGCAGGGGGCGCTGCTGCCCGACCGCAGCGGCGACCCGTACGACGTGCTCGCCGACCTCGTCGGCGTCGCGCTCGGCTGGCGGGCCGCCCGGCGCGCGCGGCGCTGACGGGGGATCCCGTCAGCGCGGGACGTTGACCAGCGTGTGGGCTGCGCGCTCGAGGTGGTCCCAGATGGCGGCGCGGTCGTCGTCGGCGACGTCGAGGCGGCTGACGGCCGACAGCATGTGCGACAGCCAGGCGTCGCGCTCGCGCTCGCCGATCTGCCAGGTGACGTGGCGCATGCGCAGCCGCGGGTGGCCGCGCTCCTCGGAGTAGGTCGTCGGCCCGCCCCAGTACTGCTCGAGGAACATCGCCAGGCGCCGGGCGGCCGGCGCGAGGTCCTCCTCCTCGTAGAGCGGGCGCAGCACGGGGTCGCTCGCCACGCCCTCGTAGAAGTCGGCGACCAGCTGCTGGAAGACCGGCGCCCCGCCGACCCGCTCGTACAGGCTCACCGCACCAGTCTCAGGCACGCCGCGAGGTGGTGCGCGACCCGGCCTTCCTGGCCGGCGCGCGCTTGGCCGGGCGGGCGGGCGCCGGCGGCTCCTCCGCGCCCGGCAGCACCGCGGCCGGCGGCCCGTCGGGAGAGGTGCGCAGCCACAGCGCCCGCTGCGGGAACGGGATCTCGATGCCGTGCGCGTCGAAGGCGCGCTTGAGGCGCAGGCGGAGCTCGCGCGCGACCTTCCACTGCTCCAGGGGGACGGTCTTGACCACGAGGCGGATGGCGATGCCGTCGACGCCGAGCAGCTCGACGCCCCACACCTCCGGCTCCTCCATGACGAAGGCGCCCATCTCCTCGTCGTGCCAGACCTCGTCGGCCACCTGCTTGATGACCCGCTGCGCCAGCTCGACGTCGGTGTCGTAGGCGACGGAGATGTCGAGCAGCGCGCGCGACCAGCCCTGGCTCTGGTTGCCGATGCGGATGATCTCGCCGTTGCGGATGTGCCAGACGGTGCCGTCGACGCTGCGCAGCCGCGTGGTCCGCAGGGCGACCGCCTCGACGATGCCGCTCGCCTCGCCGGCGTCGATGGCGTCGCCCACGCCGTACTGGTCCTCCAGCAGCATGAAGATGCCGTTGAGGAAGTCCTTGACGAGGTTCTGCGCGCCGAAGCCGACCGCGACGCCGACGATGCCGGCCGAGGCGAGCACCGGGCCGAGGTCGAAGCCCAGCTCGGACAGGATCGTGGTGAACGCGATCGTGAGGATGACGACCGACGCCGTGCTGCGCAGCACCGAGCCGATGGTGTCGGCGCGCTGCCGGCGGCGCTCGGTGAGCAGCGGTGTGGTCTCCACCCGGCCGCGCTCGGCGGCGCGCAGGCCCCTGGGCACGCGGCCGTTGACCGCGCCGCGCACGGCGCGCTGCACCAGGCGGTGGACGAGCGCGCGCACGACGACGGCGAGCACGACGATCGCGACGACGCGCACGCCGGTGACGAGCGCGTCGCCCCCGCTGCCGTCGAGGAAGTCGGAGAGCTGGCGAGCGGCGAGCAGCTCGGTGCCGCGGGTCATCGGGGTCCTCTCGGGCGGGGTCAGGGGCTCCCGGCCACCCTAGGGACGCCCGGCGTCAGCCCGCGGTGAGCAGCATCGCCGCGGCGACGACCCCGCCGGCCGTCCAGGCGGCGGTGCGCAGCCAGGTGCCCGCGAGCAGCCGGCGGGCGGCGGCCTCGTCCCAGGTGCCGAGCCGCGCGTGCTCGCGCACCGACGACAGCACCGTCACCGCCACCGTCGTCGCCGCCAGCGCGCCGGCGAGCAGCACGAGCCCGCCCGGCACCCCGGCCGGCCGGTCGACCAGCAGCCACGCGGTCGTCCCGCCCTGCACCGCCCACGGCAGCCCGACGACGGGCGTGATCCGGCGGCTGTGCTGCGCGTGGACGGCGCCCCACGCGGCCGTCGGGCCGACGAGCAGGAAGCCCGGGTAGACGACGCGCTGCACCGTCCACGCCAGGCCTGCGAGCGCCCACACCGAGGCGGCGTGGACGACGAGCAGCAGCACCGGGGCATCCTGCCGCGCGGCGGGGGCGTGGCGCATCTCGGCGCCGTCGGTCAGACTCCGCCGGGAGGGGAGGCGGGCTGCCGTGGTCGAGGCACTGGTGCTCAACGCGACGTACGAGCCGCTGTGCGTCGTCCCGTCGCGCCGCGCGGTCGTGCTCTGCCTCACCAGCAAGGCGGTGGCCGTCGCCGACACCGGCACCGTCGTGCACAGCGCTCGCACCTCGCTGCCGGTGCCGTCGGTCGTGCGGCTGACCCGCTTCGTGCGGGTGCCGTACCGCGCGACCGTGCCGCTGACGCGCAAGGCGGTGTTCGCCCGCGACGGCGGCCGCTGCGTCTACTGCGGCGCCGCGGCGACGAGCCTGGACCACGTCGTGCCCAAGAGCCGA
>CANKBT010000021.1 GCA_947479995.1 Frankiaceae bacterium
CGCCGAGACCGGGACGCTGCTGGACGCCGAGCTCACGGCGCGCAAGAAGGCCCGGACGGTGCCTGACGACGAGGCGGCTGAGGCCCCGAGTCCGGCCGACCACTGGCCCGCCACTGTCGTCCCGACCGGTGACGTCGACACGCCCTCTCCTCCACCTCAGCCGCCCCTGCCGCTCGGTCCGCTCGTCGACGAGGCGTTCGGCCAGGTCGGCCCCGGACTCCCGTCGCTCCCACCGGTGGCGTGGCGCGACCTTCCCGGAGCCCCGGTCGAGGGCGAGCCCGGCATGCCCGGCGGCATCGACCACCACAGCACCGGCCGACGCCACCACGACGCGTTCGTCCAGCTCCTCGCCGACCTGGCCGGGATCCCACCCGGCAGCGGCGTCCCACCGCCCGCGCACCTGACCGTCCTCGCCCCGCTCGCCAGCCTGCTCGCTGAACCCGGCGCGCCGCCGGCCGAGCTCGACACCGGCCGACGACCCGTCCCGCTCACCCGAGCCCAGCTCGCCCGGCTGTCGTGCGACGCCGCCCTGACCGCGGTCGTCCTCGACGCCGCCGGCAGTCCCGTCGGCGCCAGCGGCCAGCACCGGCACGCGACCGCCCGCGAGCGCCGCGCCCTGCGCGCCCTGTGGGGCGCGAGCTGCGCGGTCAACGGCTGCGACCGCACCGCCACCGTCCCGCACCACGTCGAGATGTTCAGCCGGTCGCACCGCACCCGGCTGGCCGACCTCGTCCCGCTCTGCACCGGCCACCACCACGACGTCCACGACGCCCAGCGCACCCTGCGGCTCCGCGACGGACGACTCATCCACGAGGACGGCTGGGCCCACCGGACGGCGACAGCCGCCGCCTGACGCGTGCGGTGACAACGCCGACTACCTCGCTTGCTCGGCGGTTCCATACGGTGAGCATGTGGCGACGCTTGCAGCCCTCGGTGGCGGTCCGACCAACGATGTGCCGGCTGCCTACCTGGTCGCGCTGGGCCGCCTCCTCGACGGGCTGCGCGGCGAGCAGTGGCAGTCGTGGTCTTCGTCGTCGCCTCTGCAAAAGATCGAGGTCTGCTACACGTTCGAGACCCGGCGCGTGGGCGTCAAGTCGCGCCAGCGAGGGTCGCTGCTGAAGGTCGACCTGCAGCGCCCTGTGGAGACCATCGTCGGACCCGACCTCGTCGAGTTGGCCTGGCTGGATGCGCAGTCCGTCGTCGACACGGTTCGCACGAAGGCCCGACTAGGAGCTGCGCCTGCGCTGCCGGCCTTTCCGGACCTGAGCCGACTGATCGAGCGCGACCTGCGCGTCGCGGACGAGAGCAACAAGCGCGTCGAGGCGCTACTGGCGCGGCTTGCGGATCGCTTGCCACGAGCTGCCATGCGGGACCTGCTCGACCCGCAGATGGCGCTCACGTGGCAGGACTTGGTGCTCGAGCTGGCCTTCGAGGTCAAACACGCGGAAGTCGCGCTGTCGTCAGACGAGCAGCAAGAACTGGGCGACCTCCACGACGCCATTCGGCGGGCCGAAGATCAGAACGAGGTCTGGGTATCGCGCAACGCCTGAGGACCGATAACGCCGACTACTGCTGCTCGCTCAGGCGTCGTCGCCTGTCGCCCACACGCGGAAGGTGTGAAGCGCCTCTCCCAAGTTGAGAGGGCCACAAGCAGCCTCGAAGGCGCCTTTGGTCCGCCACACCACGAGCCAGTCGTAGTGGCTGCGATGCACTTCTCTGCGCGCCAGCGGCTTCCCGGCGACGCCGGTGCCCTTGAGGTCGATCTTGACTGTCCAACCGGGGTTGTCGAGCGTGCCGATGTCGATACCCAAGTCGTGCTCACGGTCGCCGTCGCATTGGAGGGCATACCACGCTTGCACCCACTCCAGCGTCCCTGGCGAGTCCTCATCGTGCGGCGAGAAGGCTGACCTCACGTCTTCAGTCACGACCGAAGGTAACGCCGACTACTCGGTGTCGCGCGCGAGCCGGCGGCTCTACTTTAGCTGCGGCCACGCCCTAGCGGTGGGGGTTCACCCCGACCCCGCCGCCGCACTTGGAGAGGGAGGCAGCCCGTTCGAGCCGGGCCGTGGTGGGTTGCAACGCTTCAGCGAGCGCGCTGGTAACGCCGACTACTCGAGGTCGTGTCAGCATGCGCGGCATGGGCGTGTGGTCTCGCGGGAAGTTGAGGCTGCCGCAAGCGGCGCCGCTAGGCCGGCCCGCACCCCCAGCGGCTGCGCAGGGCAGCGGCCTCATCACCGACGACGTGCGGACGCCGCCGCCGCCTGGCCCGATACGGGAGATGAACGAGGCGGAGTACCGGCGCTTCGTCAACCACATGCTGTGGCTAGTCATCGACGAAGCCGAGCCGCTCCGCGACCTTGGTAGTCACATGCTGGAGCAAGACATGACCACCGAGACGACTTGGGGTCCATGGCCGCCGGAGGACTGCGCGAGGCTGCTTCTCCGATGGTTCGATGCGGGGCTGGTCAGCTTGCACAACGAGGAGACCGCCTTCCCCGAGGGCGAGGCGCGTGGCTTCCTCGCTACGCCGACACGTTGGCGGGCCGAGGGCGGTGCCTTCGAGCCGTACATCGCCGCGACAGACCGGGGAGCGCAGACCCCCGATGCGGAGTGGTTCGCTCTGGTCGCAGACCTGCGCCTTCCACCAACACTTGCACCGGCCGAGACAACGGACGACAAGTAGCGCCGACTACCAGCGTCCACGGCGCTTCAGGCTGATCAGCGTCGCGAGGCTGATCAGGGAGAACACGACGAGCACACCAGCAGTCACAAGCCCGCCAGGCAGTAGACCGGGGTCGTTCGTGCGGCGTCTCCTCGCCCTTGATTCTGTCCATCGAACCGCGTTGAGGCGGATGACGAGGGCCAAGAGCAGCAACACGCCACCCGAGACCACTGCGGGCCCGTCGACCGCTCCGGTGGCGAGCGCGTCGACACGTGGCGCAAGGCCGCGCACCCGCAGACACGGTCGTGACACGCCTCGACCCGCCACCTCAGTATGCGACAGCCACGGGGGCTTGCCGCAAGCCCCCGGTGAGGGCCCACACTCCGCGCTCACCCGCGACGACAGGAGTGCTCGTGCCCCACCCGCTCGACGACGGCCCGTTCTTCCACGGCACCACGGCGGACCTGCGCCCCGGCGACCTGCTGACCGCCGGCCGCCCCTCGAACTACCGGCCCGAGGTGGTCATGAACCACGTCTACTTCACGGCGCTGGTCGACGGAGCCGGGCTCGCCGCCGAGCTCGCGGCGCAGCTCGTGCCGGGTGACCGCGCGCCGCGCGTCTACGCCGTCGCGCCGACCGGGCCGTACGAGGACGACCCGAACGTGACCGACAAGCGGTTCCCCGGCAACCCGACGCGGTCCTACCGCAGCCGGGAGCCGTTGCGCGTGCTGCGGGAGGTGACCCACTGGTCCCGGCTGACCGCCGCGCAGAAGCAGGAGTGGGCGGAGCGGCTGGCGGTCCTGCTCGCCCCCGGCGGAGGCGGCGACATCGTCAACTGAGCGGCGGGCGCAGCCGCAGCACCGGCGCGCTCGCGTCACCCGCGTCCACCCGGTCCGCGACCCCGACCGCCCATGCCGCGAGACCGGCGTCCAGCCCGTACGGCAGGGCGGCGGGGAGCGACGCGGCGCCGCGGCGGAGCAGGCGGGCGCCGCCGACGGCGTTGCCGCGCTGCAGGTGCGTCACGCCGACGCAGAGCTGCGCGAGCCCCTGCCACAGGGCGCGCTCGCCGGCGGGCGCGGCTTTCCACGACGCCTCGAGCACCTCGTGCGCGGCGAAGGCCCGGCCCTCGTCGAGCAGCGACTGCGCGAGGTCGAGCGCGTCGTGCGGCGGCAGCGCCTGCTCCGGCGGGTCGGGCACGGCGTCGGGGGAGTCGAGCGGCACGGGCCGCCCGAGGCGGTCACGCGCCCGCATGCGCCAGCAGCGCGGCGGTGACCCGGTCGGGGGCCTCCTCGTGCAGGAAGTGCCCCACGCCGTCGACCACCTGCAGCGCGTAGCCGGCGCGCGCCCACTGCTCGGAGCCCTCGACGGTGCTGCGCAGGATGCAGGCGTCGAGCGCGCCGTGCAGGTGCAGCACCGGCACCTGCACGCCCGGCTCGAGCAGCCGGTAGTAGCGCAGCCCGCTCGGCCGCGTCAGCGACCGCACGCTCCAGCGGTAGTACTCGAGCGCGCAGTGCGCCGCGGCGGGGATCTGCAGCGCCTCGGTGCAGCGCGCCTCGGTCTCGAGGTCGGGGAAGCCCGGCCCGGCCCAGCGCCGCATCAGCTCGCCGACGAGGCCGCCGGTGACGAGGCGGCGCTCGGGCACGCGCGGCACCTGGAAGCCGCTGATGTACGACGACGCGCGCGCCTGCGCGCCCGCCTTGAGCACCTCCTGGCGCATGCGCGTCGGGTGCGGGATCGCGAGCACCGACAGCCGGTTCACCACCCGCGGGTGCAGGGTCGCCGTCGCCCACGCCAGGTAGCCGCCCCAGTCGTGGCCGACGAGGTGCGCGTCGCGGGCACCGAGCGCGCGCACCAGCCCGGCGACGTCCGCCGACAGCGTGTACGCGTCGTAGCCGCGCGGCGGCTTGTCGGTCGCGCCGTACCCCCGCAGGTCGGGGGCGACGGCGTGGAACCCGGCCTCGGCGAAGGCGGTGAGCTGGTGGCGCCACGACCACCAGAACTCCGGGAAGCCGTGCAGCAGCAGGACCAGCGGGCCGTCGGCCGGTCCGGCCTCGGCGACGTGGAAGCGCAGGCCGCCGGCGGTCACGTCGCGGTGCCGCCACGGGCCCTCGACGAGGACGCTGCTCTCGTCGGGCGGCACGCGGCCGAGCGTGCCACACGGCCCGCGCCCCCGGTCACGGGGCCGCCGGGCCGACGACCACCGCTCGGCGCCTCAGGCGGCCGGCGGGCGCCCGCCCGTCACGGTCGCTGGCGGGGCGTGCGGTCAGACCTTCTCGGTCGGGTGCTTGGCCCAGGCGATGTCGTCCTTGACCGTCTCGATGGTCTTCTCCGGCGGGCCGACCTTGCTTACCGACTTCTTGCCGAACAGCGCGGCCGCGCCGGCGACGACGACGTAGAGCACGCCGACGATCGTGAAGCCGAGGCCGAGGGGCACGAGCTCGCCGAGCGCGTACGCCAGGCCGATCGACAGGAACACCAGGCCGAGCAGGGCCGCGACGCCCGCCGCGCCGAAGGCGCCGGCGCCCTTGCCCGCCTGCACGGCGTCGCGCTTGAGCTCGAGCTTGGCCAGCTCCACCTCCTGGCGCATGAGCAGCGACAGGTCGGACGTGGCGGTCGCGACGAGCTCCCCGAGGGTCTTGTCCTGGGTGCTGCCCGGGGTGGTGCTGCTGGCCATGGTGGCTCCTCGTGATCGGCTCGCGGTCGGCCTACCCGCGCCCCGGGTCCTGACGCCTGCGCGCCGGGACGCCTAGGCCCGGACGAGGCGGCCGATCGCCAGCCGCGCGAGCGGCGCGTACGCCAGCACGACCGGCGGCAGGCCGCGCGAGCGCAGCCAGGTGGCGCAGCCGCCGGGCCGCGCCTCGACGCCGTGGTGCAGCTCGACCTGCACCGGGCCGAGCGACGCGCGCCACGACCAGGTGCGCGCGGCCTCGTCGACGGCGAGCACGACGAAGGCGACGCGGACGCCGAGCGGCCCGCGGACGGTGCCGGTGAGCCCGGGCGCCAGGCGCGGCCCGGTCGCCTCGACGCCGGTGATCTGCGGCGACCACGTCGGCCAGCGCGCCAGCTCGGCGTAGCGCTCCCAGGCCACGTCGGGGCTCGCGTCGCCCTCGGCGCGCAGGTGCGTGGTCAGGTGCGGCAGCACGGATCAGCCCCGGCTCTGCACGACGCGCACGGCGTCGCGCCCGCCGCCCTTGACGGCGTAGAGCTGCGCGTCGGCCAGGCCGAGCAGGTCGTGGTCGCCCGGCGTCTCGGCCGCCGCCCCGCCGATGGAGACGGTGACGCCGAGGTCGCCGGCGGGCGTCGGCACGCGCACCGCGGCGACGGTCGCGCGCAGGCGCTCGGCGAGCACCTGCGCCGCGGCCGCGCCGGTGTGGGGGAGCAGCACGAGGAACTCCTCGCCGCCCCAGCGGCCGAGGACGTCCTCGGCGCGCACCTGCCCGGCCATCGCGGCGGCGACCGCCTGCAGCACGGCGTCACCGGCGGCGTGGCCGGCGGTGTCGTTGACCTGCTTGAAGCGGTCGACGTCGACGAGGAGCACGGCGAGGGAGTACCCGTGCCGCAGGCACCCGGCACCCAGCGCGCGCAGCTGCTCCTCGACGTGCCGCCGGTTGTGCAGCCCGGTGAGCACGTCGGTGCGGCTCAGGCGGTCGAGCTCTTCGACGCGGGCGCGCAGCTGCTCCTGCAGCGCGCCGACGCGGGCGGCGGCGCCGACGCGGGCCAGCAGCTCGGCGGCGCCCGGCGGCTTGCGCAGGTGGTCGTGCGCGCCGGCGGCCAGCGCCCGCACGACCGTCTCGTCGCCGTCGAGCCCGGTGAGCACGACGACCGGGATGTCCGCGAGCGCGGGGTCGGCCTTGAGCTGCGCGAGCGCGCCGTAGCCGTCGAGCACCGGCATCTCGACGTCGAGCAGCACGACGTCGGGCCGGGCGCGCCGCGCGACCTCGACGGCCTCGGCGCCGTCGACGGCCTCGCAGACGTCGTAGCCGGCGGCCTCCAGCTCCATGCGCACGACGAGCCGGACGGTCGGGCTGTCGTCGGCGACGAGCACCCGGGTCGTCGGCTCCACCCGCCGACCGTACTGGGCGGTCAGCAGGCGTCGTCCTCGCCCGCGTGGGCACCGCGGCGCAGCCGGACCGCCAGCGCCCCGAGCAGCGAGGCCAGCACGCTCGCGACGAGCACCGCCAGCGTGATGCGGTCGCCGCGCGCGGGGTCGGTGAAGGCGAGCCGGGCGATGAGCAGGCTGACCGTGAAGCCGGTGCCCGCGAGCACCGCGACGCCGCCGACGTCCGACCAGCCGAGGCCGGCGGGCAGGCGGGCCAGCCGCAGCCGCGTCGCGAGCCACGCGAAGCCGGTGATGCCGACCGCCTTGCCGACCACGAGGCCGACGACGACCCCGACGGCCGCGCGGTCGTCGACGCTCGCGGACACCACGTCGCCGGAGATCGCGACGCCCGCGGCGGTGAACGCGAAGACGGGCACGACGACGCCGGCCGACCAGGGCTGCAGCCGGTGCTCGAGGCGGTCCGCGGGCGCGTGCTCCTCGCCCTCGTCGGCGCGCACGCGGGTGAGCAGCCCGAGCGCGATGCCGGCGACCGTCGCGTGCACGCCGGACGCGTGCACGAGCAGCCACACCGCGACCGCGAGCGGCACGTACAGCCAGGGGCTGGTGACCCGGCGCCGCTGCAGCACGGCGTACGCGACGAGCAGCGCGGCCGCGCCGAGCAGCGGCAGCACCTCGAGCACGTCGGTGAAGAACACCGCGATGACCGCGATCGCCCCGAGGTCGTCGACGACGGCGAGCGAGAGCAGGAAGACGCGCAGGCCGGCGGGCGCGTGCGAGCCGACGACCGCGAGCACGCCGAGCGCGAAGGCGATGTCGGTGGCCATCGGCACGGCCCAGCCGCGGCCGGCGCCGGGCTCGCCGGCGGAGACGGCCAGGTAGAGCAGCGCCGGCACGAGCATGCCGCCGAGGGCGGCGGCCACCGGCAGCAGCGCCGCGCGCCGGTCGGACAGCTCGCCGACGACGAGCTCGCGCTTGACCTCCAGGCCGGCGACGAAGAAGAAGACCGCGAGCAGGCCGTCGGCCGCCCAGTGCTCGAGGTCGAGCCGCGCGCCGAGGGAGGCCGGCCCGAAGGTCAGGTCGCGCAGGTCCTCGTACGCGCCGGACAGCGGGCTGTTCGCAGCGACGAGCGCCAGCGCCGCGGCCGCCAGCAGGACGACGCCGCCGACCTGCTCGACGCGCAGGTAGTCGCGGAAGGCGGTGTCCTCGACCGGCTTGCCGGCCTTGTCGGCCGCGGTCTCGGTGACGGTGCGGGCCATGCGTGGGCTCCTCGGGGCAGGCGTCGGTGGACGCCGACCAGGCTTCCCGGCACACCACCGCCCCGGAGGGCCGCTGGGGCCAGTCTGCCCCAGCGGCCCGCAGTGACGCCTAGCCCCTGCTGGCGAGGGCGCCCATGGTGTCGTCGATCTGCTGCACGACCGTCGGGTCGGCGAGCGTCGTCACGTCGCCGAGCGGGCGGCGCTCGGCGATGTCGACGAGCAGCCGGCGCATGATCTTGCCGCTGCGGGTCTTCGGCAGCTCCGGCGAGAGCACGATCTGCCGCGGCTTGGCGATGGCGCCGATCTCCTTGGCGACGTGGTCGCGCAGCTCCTGCAGGAAGGCGTCGCCCTCGTCGGTGGTCGTGCCCCTGACGGTCACGAAGGCGACGATCGCCTGCCCGGTCGTCGGGTCCTGCGCGCCGACGACCGCGGCCTCGGCGACCTTCGGGTGCGACACCAGCGCGCTCTCGACCTCGGTGGTCGAGATGCGGTGGCCGCTGATGTTCATCACGTCGTCGACGCGGCCGAGCAGCCACAGCACGTGGTCGTCGTCCCACTTGGCGCCGTCGCCCGCGAAGTAGCGCCCCTCGAAGCGCGACCAGTACGTGTCGCGGTAGCGCTGCTCGTCGCCCCAGATGCCGCGCAGCATCGACGGCCACGGCTCGTCGAGCGTGAGGAAGCCGCCGCCGACCTCGCCGACCGAGACGCCGTCGCCGTCGACGACGTCGACGCTGATGCCGGGCAGCGGGCCCATCGCCGAGCCCGGCTTGGTGGCCGTCACGCCCGGCAGCGGGCTGACCATCATCGCGCCGGTCTCGGTCTGCCACCAGGTGTCGACGATCGGGCAGCGGTCGCCGCCGATGACCCGGCGGTACCACATCCAGGCCTCCGGGTTGATCGGCTCGCCCACCGAGCCGAGCACGCGCAGGCTGCTCAGGTCGTGCTGCGCCGGCAGGTCGTCGCCCCACTTCATGAAGGTCCGGATGGCCGTCGGCGCCGTGTAGAACTGCGTCACGCCGTACTCCGCGACGATGCGCCACCAGCGGTCGCGCCCGCCCGCGTCGGGCGTGCCCTCGTACATCACGGACGTCGCGCCGTTGGCGAGCGGGCCGTAGACGAGGTAGCTGTGGCCGGTCACCCAGCCGACGTCGGCGGTGCACCAGTAGACGTCGGTCTCGGGCTTGAGGTCGAAGACCGCCCAGTGCGTCCACGCCGCCTGCGTGAGGTAGCCGCCCGAGGTGTGCAGGATGCCCTTCGGCTTGCCGGTGGTGCCGCTCGTGTAGAGCAGGAACAGCGGGTTCTCGGCGTCGAAGCCCTGCGCCTCGTGCGTCTCCGGCTGGCGGTCGACCGCCTCGTGCCACCACACGTCGCGGTCGGTCCACGCGACGTCCTGGCCGGTGCGCCGCACGACGAGCACGCTGCGCACGCCCGGGCAGCGGGCCACGGCGTCGTCGACCGCGGGCTTGAGCGCGCTCGGGGCGCCGCGGCGGTAGCCGCCGTCGGCCGTGACGACGACCTTGGCGTCGGCGTCGGTGATGCGGTCGACGAGGGCCTGCGCGGAGAAGCCGCCGAAGACGACCGTGTGCGGGGCGCCGAGGCGCGCGCACGCCAGCATCGTGAAGACGGCCTCGGGGACCATCGGCAGGTAGACGGCGACGACGTCGCCCTGCCCGACGCCCAGCTCGGCGAGGGCGTTCGCGGCCTTGCTCACCTCGCGCAGCAGGTCGGCGTACGTGATGGTGCGGGTGTCGTCCTCGGGCTCGCCGACCCAGTGGAAGGCGACGCGGTCGCCGTGCCCCGCCTCGACGTGGCGGTCGACGCAGTTGACCGCGACGTTGAGCTCGCCGTCGACGAACCACCGCGCGAACGGCGGCTGCCAGTCCAGCGGCGCCGTCCAGTCCCTGGTCCAGGTGAGCCGGCGCGCGGCCTCCTCCCAGAAGGCGAGCCGGTCCTGCGCGGCGCGGTCGTACGCCTCGGCGGTGACGTTGGCGCTGGCCGCCAGCGCGGCGGGGGGCTCGAAGCGCCGGTCCTCGCGGGACAGGGCCTCGAGGCTCGACTCGGTCGCGGTCACGGCGGGGGACCTCCAGGGGAGCGGGAGCGGGCAGGACGACAGTGCCACCGTGCTCTACGGTGACCCGGCTCACAAGACCGGGTCCGGCGGTGGATCGGCCAGTGGTCGGTCGAGCCCGACGAGCGGCGCAGGACGGGAGCGTGCGGTGGGGCTGTTCACCCGGCGGGCCCGGCCTGCGCCCGCGCGCCTGCCGCTGCTGCTCCCGCGCCGCGACGGCACGGGGTGGCCCGACCCGGCGGTCGCGCGCCCGTCCTTCGAGGCCTCCACGTACGTCGCGGGGGCGCTGCGCCAGGCGTACGAGCCGCGGCCCAGCGTGCTCGGCGAGCTGCTCGTCGACGCGCTGCTGCCGACGGTGCCCGAGGCCGTCGCCGCGCCCGCCGAGGACCTGCCGCACCTGCGCAAGCTGCTGCTCACCGCCCTCCGCAGCGGCGCGGGCATGGCGGTCGTCGAGCGGGCGTCGACCGCGAGCGGCCCGGGCGAGCTCGACCCGCACGTCGCCGGCGGGCTGCGCCAGCTGCAGCGCGAGCTGCCCGCGCTCGCGCCCTCGCTCGCGCGCACCGCGGCGTGGTGCGTGCTCGCCGGCCACTACCTCGGCCGGCAGGCGCCCGAGGACGTGCCGAACGCGCTGGAGGCCCTGCTCGCGGCGTAGGCGGGCGCCGCGACGGCCCCTGACGCGCCGCTCGAGGCGTGTCACCCTCCGTGCATGCGCCGCCCCGCCGTGCTCGCCGCCCTCGCCGCCCTGCTCCTCGCCCCGGCCGTGCCGCTCGGGGCGCCGGCCGCCGCCGCGCCCACGCCGCCGGCGCAGGCCGCGCCGCCGCCGACGTGCGCGCAGCCGCTGTGCAGCGCGCGCGTGCTGGCCACCGACCCGGACCTGCCGTGGGGGCTCGTCCAGCTCCCGGACGGCACCGTCCTCTACGCCCGCCGCGACGCGCACACCGTCGTCGCCCTCGACCCGGTGAGCGGCGCGCAGCGGGTCGTCGGCGCGGTGCCCGGGGTGACGGGCACGGGCGGCGAGGGCGGCCTGCTCGGGCTGGCGGTCGCGCCCACCTTCGCCACCGACCGCTGGCTGTACGCCATGCACACCGCGCCGGCCGACGCCCGCGTCGTGCGGCTGCGCGTGGCGGCCGACGGCAGCCTCGACACCGGCAGCCTGCAGGTGCTGCTGTCGGGCATCGAGCGCGGCACCATCCACGACGGCGGCCGGCTGCGCTTCGGCCCCGACGGCAACCTCTGGGTCGGCACCGGCGACGCCGGCGTGCGCGAGTGGGCGCAGGCGCTCACCGGCCGCGGGGCGCTCAACGGCAAGGTCCTGCGGATCACGCCGGACGGCCGGGTGCCGGCGGGCAACCCGTTCGGCGCGTCGCCGGTGTGGAGCTACGGCCACCGCAACCCGCAGGGCCTGGCCTTCGACGCGCAGGGCCGGCTGTGGGAGCAGGAGTTCGGCGACACCAACCTCGACGAGACCAACCTGGTCGTGCGCGGCGGCAACCACGGGTGGCCGCAGTGCGAGGGCACGCTGTCGCGCTCCGGCGCCGGCTGCGGCGCCCCGGGCCTGGTCGCGCCGAAGGCCGTCTACCCGACCTCCGAGGCGTCCTGCAGCGGCATCGCCGTCGTGCGCGGGGTGCTGTGGGCCGCCTGCCAGCGCGGCCAGCGCCTCTACCGCCACGTCATCTCCGGCGACGCGCTCACCGGCACGACGCAGCACCTGCAGGGCACGTACGGGCGCCTGCGCACGGTCGAGCCGGCGGCCGACGGCGGGCTGCTGCTCACCACCACCAACGGGGGCGGCGCCGACCGGGTGCTGCAGCTCGTCACGCAGGGCACCCCGCTGCCGGGCACGACGACCACCGCTCTCGCCAGCCGCCAGTCGCTCACCGGCGCCGACGCCGTCGTCAGCCCCGACGGCCGGTACCGCCTCTCGCTCGCGCCCGAGGGGCTGGTGCTCGACGAGGCCGGCAACGCGTACGCCGGGCCGTACCGCACGGTGCTGTGGCGCACGGCGGAGGCGCCCGACCGGCTGGTGCTCCAGGCCGACGGCAACCTCGTGCTCTACGCCGGGGCGCGCGCCCTCGCGGCGACGCGCACCTCCGGCGGCGACCCGCGGCGGCTGCTCGTGCAGGACGACGGCAACGTCGTGCTCTACGGCGCCGCCGGTGCGCTGTTCGAGTACGACCTCGACGACCCGCCGGTGCTGGGCAGCGGCGGCTCGCTGCGCCCCGGCGAGGTGATGCGCACCGACGACGGCCGCACCACGCTCGTCATGCAGGGCGACGGCAACCTCGTGCTCCACCGCACCGGCGGCCCGGCGCTGTGGGCGTCCGGCACGTCGGGCAGCGGGGCCGGGGCGGTGGTGCGCCCCGACGGCCGGCTCGAGGTGCGCCTGGCCGACGGGCGCGTGCTGTGGACCAGCCCGTCGCAGGTGCCCGCCGGCACCGGCCCGGGCGCGGTGCTCGCGCTCGACGACGGCGAGCTGCGCGTGCAGCGGCCCCGCGCCGGGGCGCCCGCGCTCACCACGTGGGGCAGCCGCTGGGCGACCCCGGTCGTGGACCCGGGGCGCGTGCTGCTCGCCGGCGACCGCCGCTCCGCCGCCGACGTGCAGGCGGTGCTGCAGGGCGACGGCAACCTCGTCGTCTACCGCGCCGGCCGCCCCGTCTTCGCCAGCCGCACGAGCGGCGGCGACCGCCTGCTCATGCAGCCGGACGGCAACCTCGTGCTCTACGACGAGGTGGCCGGCGGCCTGCGCGCGGTCTGGTCGACCGGCACCGCCGGCCACCCCGGCAGCCGCGCGGTCGTGCAGCCCGACGGCAACCTCGTCGTCTACACGCCCGCCGGGCGACCGGTCTTCTCCGCGCTGCGCTGACGCCCCCGGACGCACCACGGCGCCGGGCCCCGCGAGGGGCGCCGGCGCCGTGGGCGCAGCGGAGGGGCTAGTGCGCCGCCACCTCGTTCGTGGAGCCGGCGCCCGTGAGCGAGCGCACCTCCATCTCGGCGTACTTCGCGGCGTCGTGCTCCTTGCTCGTCTTGGCGCCGAGCCAGCCGAGCAGGAACGACGCCGGGATCGAGACGATGCCGGGGTTCTTCAGCGGGAACCACGACCAGTCGCTGTCGGGGAACATCGCCGTCGGGTCGCCCGACACCGCCGGGGAGAAGGCGATGAGCGTGATGGTGATGGCCAGGCCGCCGTAGATCGACCACAGGCAGCCGCGGGTGTTGAAGCCCTTCCAGAACAGCGAGTACAGGATCGTCGGGAGGTTCGCCGACGCGGCGACCGCGAACGCCAGGGCGACGAGGAAGGCGACGTTCTGGCCGTTGGCCGCGATGCCGCCGGCGATCGCGACGGCGCCGATGACGACCGCGGCCAGGCGGGCGACGCGCACCTCCTTGCCCGGCTCGGGCTCGCCGCGCTTGAGCACCTGGGCGTAGATGTCGTGGGCGAACGACGCCGACGCCGTGATGGTGAGGCCGGCGACGACCGCGAGGATCGTCGCGAAGGCGACCGCCGAGATGATGCCGAGCAGCACGGTGCCGCCCAGCTCGAAGGCCAGCAGCGGTGCCGCGCTGTTCGCCGCGCCGGGTGCGGCGCGGATCGTGTCGGGTCCGACGAGCGCCGCGGCGCCGTAGCCCAGCACCAGCGTGAGCAGGTAGAACAGGCCGATCAGGGCGATGGCCCAGACCACCGAGCGGCGCGCCTCGCGGGCGGTCGGCACCGTGTAGAAGCGCATGAGGATGTGCGGCAGGCCGGCCGTGCCGAGCACGAGCGCCAGGCCGAGCGACAGGAAGTCGATCTTGCTGGTCTCGGTGGCGCCGTACTGCGCGCCGCTCTCCAGCGCCGCGCCCGCCTCGGCGCCCCGGCCGAGCAGCTCGGACAGGCTGAACGAGTACTCGCTGAGCACCCAGACGGTCATGAGCGCGGCGCCGGCGATGAGCAGCGCCGCCTTGATGATCTGGACGTACGTCGTGCCCTTCATGCCGCCGATCAGCACGTACGCGATCATGAGGACGCCGACGAGCGCGATGACGACGGCCTGCCCGCCCTTGCCGTTGATGTCGAGCAGCAGCGCGACGAGGCCGCCGGCGCCGGCCATCTGCGCCAGCAGGTAGAAGAACGACACGACGAGCGTCGAGGTCGCCGCGGCGGTGCGCACCGGCCGCTCGCGCATGCGGAAGGCGAGGACGTCGGCCATGGTGAAGCGGCCGGTGTTGCGCAGCAGCTCGGCGACGAGCAGCAGCGCGACGAGCCACGCGACGAGGAAGCCGATCGAGTAGAGGAAGCCGTCGTAGCCGAACAGCGCGATGGCGCCGGCGATGCCGAGGAACGACGCGGCCGACAGGTAGTCGCCGGAGATGGCGATGCCGTTCTGGCGCCCCGAGAAGGCGCCGCCGCCGGTGTACATGTCGGCGGCGCTGCGGTTGCTGCGGCTGGCCCGCAGCACGAACGCCAGCGTGACGACGACGAAGGCGCCGAAGATGGCGATGTTGAGGTAGCGGTTGCCGACGGTGCCGCTGCTCTCCGCGGCCAGCAGCAGGCCCGGCGCGCTCACCGGGTGCTCCCCGCGGCGCCCTCGCGCTCGAAGCGCTCGCGCAGCGCGCCGGCGGCGGGGTCGAGCACGCGGTCGGCGTAGCGGACGTACAGCCCGGTGACGAGGAACGTCGTGACGAACTGCAGCAGCCCGAGCACGAGGCCGACCGTGATGTTGCCGAAGAGCTTCTCGCCCATGAGCGCGTTCGCGTACGTCGCGAGCACGACGTAGGTGACGTACCAGAGCAGCGAGGCCGCGGCGACCGGCAGCACCCAGCCCCGGTAGCGCTTGCGCAGGTCCTGGAACTCGGGGCTCGCCTGCATCGCGCTGTACTGCTCCGCCGACAGCGCGACGTCGCGCGGCGACCCCGCGCGCACGGCGCCGCTCCGTTCGCCGGACTGACCGCTGGACGTGGTCGTCACAGGTCCTCCTGTCCTCGCCGCCGCGGGTCGGTCCCGGGCGCGCCTCACCCGATCGGGTGTGACGGGGGTCACCGTGGGGGCGGGCCGCGGCGCGCGCAAGGGCGCTGCGGCCGAGCGGCGCCGCGGCGCGCCGAGCGGTCGTCTACCGCGACGAGCGGTCCTCGCCGCGACCGCTCAGCCCGAGGCCCTCGGGCGCGTGCAGGGCCAGCAGCACCTGCGCGGTGTGCGCCGGCACGCGGTCGCGCGTCGCGCGCGAGACGAGCACCGCGACGGCGAAGGCGACCGGCACCGTCCAGGCCGCCGGCTGCGCGAGCAGCGCCTCCGGCCAGCCGCGGTCGGCGACGCCGACGAGCGTGGTGACGACGGCCAGCGACGACAGCCCGCCGCCGGCGAGCATGCCCGCCGTCGCGCCCGCGGCGGTGAGGCCGCGCCACCAGATGCCGAGCACGAGCAGCGGGCAGAACGTCGACGCGGCGACCGCGAACGCCAGGCCGACCACCTGCGTCACCGGCAGCGAGGCCGCGGGCAGCGCGAGCGCGAGCGACGTCGCGCCGACCGCCACCGCGGCGGCCTGGAAGCCGCGCACCGTGCCGCGCAGCCGCTCCCCGCCGCCGGTCGGCAGGAGGTCCTGCACGAGCACGCCGGCGGTCGTGACGAGCAGCCCGGACGACGTCGACAGGAAGGCCGCGAAGGCGCCGGCGACGAGCAGCGCCTGCAGCAGCGCGCCGAGCGTGCCGCCGACCGCGGCGACCGGCAGCGACAGCACGACGGCGTCGGTCGCGCCGGTGAGCAGCAGCTCCGGCGCGTAGAGCCGGCCGAGCGCGCCGTACAGCGCGGGGAGCAGGTAGAACGCGCCGAGCAGCGCGAGCACGCCGAGCGTGGTGCGGCGGGCGGCCCGGCCGTCGGGGTTCGTGTAGAAGCGCACGAGCACGTGCGGCAGCCCCATGGTGCCGAGGAAGGTCGCGAGCACCAGCGCGTACGTCGCGTAGAGCGGGTGCTCGGTGCCGCCGGCGCCCGACAGCGGCCTCGCCCAGGTGTCGCCCGTGGCGGGCGCGAGGTCCTCGACGTGCGGCACCGCGGCGCCGGCCGGGAAGACCACCGTGCTGCCCTCGGCCAGCGCGACGCGGCCCGCCTCCAGGCGCACCGGCACGCCGTCGCGCACCACGTCGACGGGCGCGTCGACGACCGCCGTCACCGCGACGTCGAGCTCGACCGCGGTGCGCTCGGCGAAGACCGGCGCCGTCGGGCCGGCGAGGTCGGGGCGCCCGTCGCCCTGCCACGCGAGCAGGAGGAACACCGCGGGCACGGCGAGCGCGGTGAGCTTGAGCCAGTACTGGAAGGCCTGCACGAAGGTGGCGCTGCGCATGCC
>CANKBT010000022.1 GCA_947479995.1 Frankiaceae bacterium
CCAGGCCGAGCGGCACGAGCAGCGCGCCGAGCAGCAGGAAGAAGCGCTCGCCGAAGGCCCACGCGAACGGCACGAAGTGCAGGCCGACGACCGCGGCGACCAGCGCCGGGCGCAGCCCCTCGCGGCCGGCGGCCTCCAATGCCCGCGAGCCGGCGGCGGTCAGCGCGAGCTCGCCCGCGACGGCGGCGCCGTAGACGGCGAGGGCGCCGGGGGCGGGGCGGGCGAGCGGGCCGAGCGCGCGCGGCCGCACGTAGTGGCCGTGCAGGGCGGTGAGCGCGAGCGCTGCCGCGAGGACGACCGCCGAGGCGGTGACCGCCGTGCCGAGCGCCGGCGCGTACGACAGCACGAACACCAGCCCGCCGGCCACGCCGAGCAGCGACCCCCAGCGGCGGGGGTCGACGGCGAGCGGCGGCTCGCCCACGGCGGGCCCGTGCGCGCTCAGCGGACGACCTGCAGCAGCGCGTCGGCGCGGTCCAGCAGCAGCCGGTACGGCGCCTCGTCCTCCGGGCGGTCCTGCACCAGCTCGTCGTCGAGGTAGTCGTCGAGCGCGGCGGCGTCGTCGTCCCGACCCTGCGCCTCGCGCCAGGCGGCGTAGCCGGGCAGGTCGCCCTGCGCGGCCAGGTCGGCGAGCACCGCGGTCTCGGCGTACGTCGCCGCGCCGGTGTCGTCGTCGGCCCCGGCCACCCAGGTCGCGCGCAGGACGGCCCCGGCGCGCAGCAGCACCTGGGCGCTCTCCAGCCCCTCCTCCGCGGCCAGCCAGGTCGCGTAGTCGCGCACGACCTCGCGCTGGGCCGGGGCGTCGCCGCCGTCGTCCGGGGCGAGGAAGGCCTCCTGCAGGGCGCGCCGGCGCACCGGCTCCTCGAACCGGGCCACGGCGCAGTCCAGCGCCTGCGGCTGCGCCCAGAAGCGCTGCTCCTGCCCGCGGTCCCAGCCCTGCGCCCCGTCGAGGCCGAGGGCGCCCGGCCCGGCGTCCTCGTAGCAGCTGCGGAAGCGCTCCGAGCCGGCCGCCACCTCGGCGCCGGTGGGCGGTCGCGAGCGCACCAGGACGAGCGCGGTCACGGCGGCCACCGCGAGCAGCAGGACGACGAGCAGCAGGACGACGCGGCGCGCGGGTCTCGGCACGCGGGGCAGCGTGCCACGGTCCCCGGCCCGTCAGGGCCGGTCGAGCACGTGCACCACGTGGTCCGGCGGGTCGACCGGGTTGTCCGGCACCATCGGACCGGTCGCCGCCAGCCGGAAGCCGGCGCGGCGCAGCGCGCGCCACGAGGCCTCGTTGCCGAGCGCGACCGGCACCACGAGGCACGGCGCGTCCGGGTGCGCGCGCCAGGCCTCCTCGGCCGCCGCGGCGACCACCGCCGCCCCGACCCCGCGGCCGCGGACGTCCGGCTCGCCGAGCAGGTAGTCGATGCTCAGGGCACCCGGCGGCACGTCGAGCAGCGGCGCGAGCTCGGCGACGTACTCCGGGTAGGCGTCGAGGCGGTAGCGCTGCACCAGGCCGACGTCGCGCCCGTCGAGCTGCACGACGCGCAGGGCGGTCGGGTCGGTGCCGTCCAGGGCCGGCCCGAAGTCGCGCTCGACCGCGGCGTCGGAGGTGTCGTGGTGCCACCAGCGCGCGACGAGCGGCTCGCGCAGCCAGCGCTGCAGCAGCGGGAGGTCCGCCCGCGCCATCGGCCGGAAGTCGATCACGCCGCCTTCCGTTCGACTCGGGGGAGGGCGGGCAGTCCGCCCTCCATGAAGGCCATGGTCTACCGCGGTCCGTACAAGGTGCGCGTCGAGGACAAGGACGTGCCGCGCATCGAGCACCCGCGCGACGCGGTCGTGCGCGTCACGCGCGCGGCGATCTGCGGCTCCGACCTGCACCTCTACCACGGGATGATGCCGGACACCCGGATCGGCCACACGTTCGGCCACGAGTTCGTCGGCGTCGTGCACGAGGTCGGGCCGGCCGTCGAGCACCTGCAGGTCGGCGACCGCGTCATGGTGCCGTTCAACGTCTTCTGCGGCTCGTGCTTCTTCTGCGCGCGCGGGCTCTACAGCAACTGCCACAACGTCAACCCGAACGCCACCGCGGTCGGCGGCATCTACGGCTACTCGCACACCACCGGCGGCTACGACGGCGGGCAGGCGGAGTTCGTGCGCGTGCCGTTCGCCGACGTCGGCCCCAGCCTCATCCCCGAGTGGCTCTCCGAGGACGACGCCACGCTCATGACGGACGCGCTCGCGACCGGCTACTTCGGCGCGGCGATCGGCGACATCGTCGAGGGCGACGTCGTCGTCGTGCTCGGCGCCGGCGCGGTCGGGCTCTTCGCCGCGAAGTCCGCGTGGCTCATGGGCGCCGGGCGCGTCATCGTGGTCGACCACCTCGACGAGCGGCTCGAGAAGGCGCGCACCTTCGCGCACGCCGAGACCGTCAACTTCGCGGAGCACAAGGACGTCGTCGTGCTGATGAAGCGCATGACCGACCACCTCGGCGCCGACGTCGTCATCGACGCGGTGGGGGCCGAGGCCGACGGCAACCTGCTGCAGCACGTCACCTCCGCCAAGCTCAAGCTCCAGGGCGGCTCGCCGGTGGCGCTCAACTGGGCGATCGACGGCGTGCGCAAGGGCGGCACGGTCTCGGTGGTCGGCGCCTACGGCCCGATCTTCAGCCAGGTGAAGTTCGGCGACGCGCTCAACAAGGGGCTGACGCTCAATATGAACCAGACGCCGGTGAAGAAGATGTGGCCGCGGCTGTTCGAGCACGTGCGCAACGGCCACCTGGTGCCGAGCGACCTCGTCACGCACCGCATCCCGCTCGAGCACATCGCCGAGGCGTACCACCTGATGTCGGCCAAGCTCGACGGCTGCATCAAGCCGCTCATCACCACCGACGCGAGCCAGGGAGCCTGACGTGGTCTACGGCCCGCACAAGCCGCCGCTGCCCGAGACGCCGGAGCAGCTCCGCGCGCGCATCCCCGGCTGGGGCGTCGACCTCGACCCGCGGGACCGGCCCACCGTGCCGCGCCTGCAGGACCGCCCGGGCCTCGAGGGCCCGCCGGACGAGAGCATCGAGGCGCAGGCCGAGCTCCGCCCGCGCGAGCGGTCGATCGAGCACGCGCACCTCACCCCGGTCTTCGGCACCGCGCAGCCGCTGCACGGCGTCTCCGGCGCGATCCGCCGCTACGCCTACGCCCGCTTCAGCGAGGGCCGTGCCGCGCACTGGCTGCTGCTCGTGGCCGGCGACCGCGTCGAGGCCTTCGGCGCCCACGTGCGCTCCTTCGCGTCGCTGCGGCCGGACGTGCCGGCGACCGGCCTGCGCGCCGAGCTGCGGCACGGCGGGCTGGGCGCCCGCAAGGGCCGCGTCGACGCGCGGCACCACCTGCTCGACCCGGTGGTCGTGGGCGTGCCGTGGGTCGCCACGGGCGCCGGCGTGGTCGCCGTCGTGCGCAGGGTGCGCGCCCGGCGCCGCTGACCCGGCCCGCGCAGGTGCACCCGGCCGGGTGATCCTGCTCCCCGCCCGTGCGCCGATGCACGGGGCGAGCGGGACCGTCCCGCGCCGGGGGAGCGACGCAGGTGGACGTGCTCGACACGCGGGTGCCCGCGCTGCAGGCGCTCGCGCGGCGCGTCACCGGCACCCCTGCCGCGGTGCTGTCCGAGCTGCTCGGCCTCGTGTGCGAGCAGCTGGCCATGGACGTCGCCCTCGTCGCCACCGTCACCGCCGACGGCCGCCGGGTCGTCCGCGCGGCCGTGCGCGCCGACGGCGCGGCGCTGCCGGGCGTGGTCGAGCGCAGCGACCCGCTCGCCGAGACGTGGTGCGGCGCGGCCGTCGAGGAGGGCTCCGTGCTCGTGCGCGACGTCGCCGACCGCCCCGACCTCGCGGCGCTCCCGGTGACGGCCGCCTTCGGCATCGCGTCGTACGCCGGCGTCCCGCTGCACGACCGCACCGGCGCGGTGGCCGGCACGCTCTGCGCGTACGCCCGCCGGGCGCACGCGACCCTCAACGCGCGCGACACCGCCGTGCTCGCCGGCCTCGGGGAGGTCGTCGCGCCGCTGCTGGCCGCGCTCGACGCGCCCGCGCTGCCGCGCCCGCGGACGGCGCCCGACCTGGCGGCGGTCGCCGACGCGGTCGGCGGCGCCGAGGACGTCGAGCAGCTCACCCGCCCGCTGCTCGAGGCGCTGCAGGAACTCACCGGGCTGGCGTCGTCCTACCTCACCGTCGTGCACGAGGACGACGGCGTGCAGGAGATCCGCTACGCCCGCAACACCCGACCGGGCTTCGCGCTCCCCGAGGGGCTGCACGTGCCGTGGGAGGACACGCTGTGCAAGCGGGCGCTCGACGAGGGGCGCTCGTGCACGACCGACGTGCCCGCCGTCTGGGGCGACAGCGAGGCCGCCGCCGCCCTGGGCATCCAGGTCTACGTGTCGGTGCCGGTCGCGCTGCCCGACGGCCGCGTCTGGGGCACGCTCTGCGCCGCCGACCCGGCGCGCGCCGACGGCGTCGAGGCGCACCTGGCGACCATGCGGCTGTTCGCGCGCCTCATCGCCGCGCAGGTCGAGCGCGACGCCGCGCTCGCGACCGAGCGGGCCGCGGCGAGCACCGACGCGCTCACCGGCTGCGCGTCGCGCCGGGTCGTCGCGCCGTGGCTCGACGGCGCGCTCGCCGCGTGCGAGGGCGACGACGCGCTGCTGCTGCTCTACGTCGACGTCGACCGCTTCAAGGACGTGAACGACCGGCACGGCCACGCCGCCGGCGACGCCGTGCTCGTCGAGGTGGGCCGCCGCCTGCGCGCGGTGGCGCGCACCGGCGACCTCGTCGCCCGGCTCGGCGGCGACGAGTTCCTGCTCGGCGCGCGCCTGCCGCGGGCCGCCGCGCCCGCGGTCGAGCAGCGCGTGCGCGAGGCGCTCGACCTGGTCCTCGACGTCGCCGGGGCGCCGCTGCCCGTGCGCTGCTCGGTCGGCGCCGCCCTGGGGGACGGCGCCGACCGCGACGCGCTGCTCGCGGCGGCCGACCGCGCGATGTACGCCGACAAGCCCGCGCGCGAGGCGTCCGCGCGCTAGGCGCCCGCGCGGTAGCGCTGCCAGACGGCGTCCATGCGGGCCGACTGGCCGGGCGTGAACGTGTACATGCAGCGGTCGTACGAGTAGTCCATGAAGTTCTCGACCGGGTCGAGGCCGGTGTCCTTGGTGCAGGTGTCCTTGCCCACCGGGCAGCCCGTCGTCGGCACGGCCTCGGCCGGGGTGTCGGCCACGCGGTCGTTCGCGGTCGAGCAGCCGTTCTGGAACGTGTGGTAGAGCCCGAGCCAGTGGCCCACCTCGTGCGGCGCGGTGTCGCCCTCGGCGTAGTCGCTCACGGCGCCGCCGGGGATCGACTCGTTGAGCACCACGACCCCGTCGACGACGTCCTTGCCGCGGCCGGTGGTCGGGAAGTAGGCGTAGCCCAGCAGGTCGCCGCCGAGGCCGGTCAGGTAGAGGTTGAGCGTGCTCTTGCCGCCGCGGCGCAGCGCCGACTTGGCCTCGCGCTCGGCCCTGCTGCCCGGCAGCATCGCGTACCACGCGGGGTTGACCGTGTCGGTGGTGCCGGCCAGCCGGAAGCGGAACGGCGTCGAGGTGCCGGTGCGCACGCCGTCGCCGGTACCCGCGAAGGCGGCGTTGAGCGCGGCCACCTGCGCCTGCACGTCGGCCGGCGTGAGCTGGCCGTTGGCGCGGCCGTCGCCGGTGCGGATCACGTGCACCCACGTCTCGACGACGATGCTGCCGGGCGCGCTCGGCGACGCCGCCGGGGCCCCGGCGAGCAGGTCCTTGGCGTCCGAGGTGACCGCCGGCTCGGCGGCGGCGGCACCGGGCTTGGCGCGGACCTCGAGGGCGCCGGGGGCCGCCACCTCGCAGACCGCGGCGGTCGCCGCGGCGACGGCCGGGGCGGTGACGGGGAGCAGGCCGGCGCCGAGGGCCAGGAGGCCGACGGTGGCGTAGCGGCGAGGTGACACGGGTCCTCCAGGGGACGGGCGAGGGGGCGCACGCTAGACCTCCCGCGCCCGAGATCGCCAGGCTCGTCCCGGTCGCGGTCCCGGTCGCGGTCCGGCGCGCCGCCCCGCAGGATGGCCCGGTGCGCCTGCCCACCCCCGCTCCCGGTCCCGACGCCGCGGTCGACTGGGTCGGCGCCCACCTCGGGCACCTGCTCGTCGACCCGCTGCGCGCGTCGGGCCTGCGCGGCGGGCAGGCGGCCGCCGACGCCGCGCTCGCGCAGCTCGACCTCACCGGCTACGCCCGCCGCCGCAGCCAGGTGCTGCCGGTGCCGCAGCGCGGGGCGAGCCGCATGTCGCCGTACGTCCGGCACGGCCTGCTGACGCTGCCGCAGCTGTGGGCCGCCGCGGGGGCGGCGCCCCCCGGCGACGCCCGCAAGTACCGCGACGAGCTGCTCTGGCAGGAGTACGCGCGCCACCTCTACGCCCGGCTCGGCACCGACCTGCGGCGGTCGCTGCGCACGGAGCCGCGCGTCACGGGCACCGGCGACCCCTGGCCGCGCGAGATGGCCTGCATGGCCTTCGCGCTCGACGAGCTGGAGGAGGACGGCTGGCTCGTCAACCAGGTGCGCATGTGGCTGGCCTCGCAGTGGACCGTGCGCGGCGGCCGCGACTGGCGCGAGGGCGAGGACCTGCTCTACCGCCAGCTGCTCGACGGCTCCCGCGCCGCCAACCGGCTCGGCTGGCAGTGGACCACCGGCGCCGGCTCGGCCAAGCCGTACGGCTTCTCGCGCTGGCAGGTCGAGAAGCGCGCGCCGCAGCTGTGCGCGCGATGCCCGCTGCAGGCCGCCTGCCCGGTGCAGGACTGGCCCGACAGCACGCCCGGCCCGCGCGTGCCCGAGCCCGACGCGCTCCGCGGCGGCGCCACCGACGGCGGCCCCGCCGCGCCCGAGGTGACCGGCGAGCCGGAGGCCGTCTGGCTCACCGCGGAGTCGCTCGGCAGCGAGGACCCCGCGCTGGCCGCGCACCCCGGGCTGCCCGCGGTCTTCGTCTTCGACGAGCCGCTGCTGCGCCGGCTGCGGCTGTCGTCGGTGCGCCTGGTCTTCCTCGCCGAGGCGCTCGCCGAGCTCGACGCGGAGGTGCACCTCGGCGACCCCGTGCAGGAGCTCGCGGGGCGGCGGCTGGCGGTGACGCACGCGCCCGTGCCGGGCTTCCGGCGGCGCAGCGCGCAGCTCGACGTCGTCGCCCGGCACCCGTGGCCGTGGCTGCGCCGCCCGGGCGCGGGGTCGCTGCGGTCGTTCAGCGCCTGGCGCGGGCGCTGAGCGCTCAGGCCCGGCGGCGGACCGCCTCGTGCAGGTGCTCGGGCACCAGCGCGAGGTAGTCCTCGTGGTGCGCGATCCAGCCGGCGATGAACGAGCACTGCGGCACCACCTGCTCGTCGCGGGCGCGCGCGTCGTCGAGGGCCCCGCGGGCGAGCGCGCTGCCCACGCCCTGGCCCTCGAAGGCGTCGTCGACCTCGGTGTGCGTGAAGGCGACGCGGCCGTCGGCGCGCTGGTAGTACGCCCAGCCGGCGTGCCGGCCGTCGACCGTCACCTCGTACGCGCTCTCGGCCGGGACGTCGCGGACCTCGGGGCTGCCCATGCCCGCGACCGTACGCCGCGGTTGCCGCGCGGCAGCCGGGGAACCGCCCCCTCGTGAGCGACCACATCCGGCCGGAGGGCGTCAGCGACGCGCTCGTCGAGGCCACCGGCACCCTGTCCGAGGCGTACGAGTACCTCATCCGCGCCCGCGGCCACGTCTACTCCGCGCACCAGCTCATCGGGCGCGTCGACATCCTCGCGGGCGAGGCGGCCGACCAGCTCGAGGCCGCCGGCGCGGTCGAGCAGGCCGAGCGCCTGCGCCGCGAGGTGGTGGGCCGCAACGTGCTCACCGGGCGCTGGACGTTCCAGATGGTCGAGGAGTTCGACGCGACCTACTACCGCGTCTTCGAGGACGCCGAGCGGCGGGTGCGCGACGAGCTGCTCGGCGGCAAGCGGCACGTCTACGAGTCCGAGATGAAGGACGATCGGCGCACCGACGGCGAGCAGGGGCACGAGCGGCGCCCCGGCGACGCGCCCGGCGCCTAGACGACGTTGCGCTCGGGCCGCCGGTCGTCGGCGGCGAAGCGCTCGACCGACAGCTCGGCGACGTCGACGACGGGCGGGCGGCGCAGCACCAGGTCGCGCACCACCTCGCCGACCGCCGGGCCCATGAGGAAGCCGTGGCCGGAGAAGCCGGTGGCGTAGAGCAGCCGGTCGACGCCGCGCGCCTCGCCGATGAGCGCGTTGTGGTCGGGCGTCACCTCGTACAGCCCGGCCCAGCCGCCGGTCAGCCCGGCCTCCGCGAGCGCCGGGGCGCGGCGCTCGACCGCCGCGCCGAGCCGGGGCAGCCAGGCGTCCGAGCGCTCGAGCCGGAAGCCCGGCTCCTCGTCCGGGTCGCTCATGCCGAGCAGCAGGCCGCGGCCCTCGCGGTGGGAGTAGAACGACGACGAGAAGTCGATCGTGAAGGGCAGGTGCTCCGGCAGCCCCTCCACCGGGCCGGTGAGCAGCACCTGCCGGCGCAGCGGCACGACCGGCAGGTCGACGCCCGCGGAGGCGGCCACGCCGGCCGACCAGGCGCCCGCCGCGACGACGACCGTCCGGGTCGCCACGGTGCCGGCGCTCGTGCGCACGCCGCGCACCTCGCCGTCGACCACCTCGATGCCGGTGACGGCGCAGTGCGGGCGCAGCACCGCGCCGAGGCGGCGGGCCGCGGTGGCGTAGCCGAGCACGACCGACTCCGGCGTGCAGTGCCCCGCCGTCGGCGACCAGGCCGCGGCCAGCAGGCCCTCGGTCGACACCAGCGGCGACAGCGCGCGGGCCTCCTCGGGGCCGAGCATGCGGCCGGGCACGCCGAGCTCGGCCTGGAGCGCGAGGGCGGCGGCCATGTGGTCGACGTCGGCCGGGTCGTCGAGCAGGAACAGGTAGCCGACGGTGCGCAGGTCGACCTCCTGCCCCGGCCGCGCGCCGAAGGCGGCGAAGGCCTCGAGGCTGCGCCGGCCGAGCTCGACGTTCACCGGGTCGGAGAACATCGCCCGCACGCCGCCCGCGGCGCGGCACGTCGACCCGCCGCCGAGCGGGCCGCTGTCGAGCAGCAGCACGTCGCCCACGCCCGCCTCGGCCAGGTGGAAGGCCGTGCTCGTGCCGATGACGCCCCCGCCGACGACGACGACCTCGGCGCGCGCCGGCAGGCTCACGGGGCGGCGCTGCGCAGCGGGCCGGTGATCCGCGACAGCAGGTCGGTCAGGCGCGCGACGTCGTCCGGCCCGAGGTCGGCGAAGACCCGGCGCCGCACCTCGGCGGCGTGCCCGGGCGCGACCGCCTCGACGGCGCGCAGGCCCTCGTCGGTGAGCGTCGCGAGCTGCCCGCGGCCGTCGTCCGGGCTCGGCCGCCGCTCGACCCAGCCGCGCTGCTCCAGCGCGCGCACCGCGTGCGAGAGCCGGCTGGGGGAGACGCTCGTGGTGCGCGCGAGCGCCGACATGCGCAGCGTGCGCTCGGGGGCCTCGCTGAGCATCGCCAGCATCATGTAGTGCACGTGCGGCAGGCCCGCCTCGTCCTGCAGCTGGCGGTCGAGCGCGGCCGGCAGCAGCGTGAGCAGCGCGGCCAGCTCGCGCCAGGCGCGCTGCTGGTCGTCGTCGAGCCACACCGGCTCGCCCGCCTCCTGCGCCACGGGTCGAGGCTAGTGGCGCGCGCTGGCAGACTGGCCCGGTGACGCGCGCCGAACGCCTGCACCACCTGGCCCGCCGGCGCCCCGGCCCGCTCGGCACGGCGCTGCGACCGCTCGTGTTCGTGGCCGTCGGCCTGGCGCTGCTGCTCTACTTCCTCGGCGTCATGCTGCTCGCCTTCGTCGCGGTGGCCATGTCGACCGTGCGGCTCGTGCTCACCGCGCCGGGCGCGCTGCTCGGCCGGGTGCTGCGCCGCCCGTCGCCCCTATCCTGAAGGGCGTGACGACGGTCGAGCGCGCTCCTGCCGGCAGTGCCGGCAATGCCGGCAGCGCCGGGGCCGAGGCCGCGCGCCGCCGGACCTTCGCGGTCATCAGCCACCCCGACGCCGGCAAGTCGACGCTCACCGAGGCGCTGGCGCTGCACGCGCGCGTCATCCAGGAGGCCGGCGCCATCCACGGCAAGGCGGGGCGCAAGAGCACCGTCTCGGACTGGATGGACATGGAGAAGGCGCGCGGCATCTCCATCAGCTCCGCCGCGCTGCAGTTCGGCTACGACGGCACCGTCGTCAACCTCGTCGACACCCCGGGCCACGCCGACTTCTCCGAGGACACCTACCGCGTGCTCGCCGCGGTCGACAGCGCGGTGATGCTGCTCGACGCCGCGAAGGGCCTCGAGCCGCAGACGATGAAGCTGTTCGACGTCTGCCGGCACCGCGGCATCCCGGTCATCACGGTCGTCAACAAGTGGGACCGCCCCGGGCTCGAGGCGCTCCAGCTCATGGACGAGATCCGCGACCGCACCGGCCTGGAGCCGACGCCGCTCACGTGGCCGGTCGGCATCGCCGGCGACTTCCGCGGGGTGCTCGACCGCCGCACCGGCGACTTCGTCCGGTTCACCCGCACCGCCGGCGGCGCGACCGTCGCCCCCGAGGAGCGGGTGCCGGCCGAGGCCGCCGCCGCGCGCGAGGGCGAGGCCTGGACGACCGCCGTCGAGGAGAGCGAGCTGCTCGAGGCGATGGGCCAGGTGCACGACCAGGAGGCCTTCCTCGCCGGGGCGACGACGCCGGTGCTGTTCGGCTCCGCGGTGCTCAACTTCGGCGTCGGCCAGCTGCTCGACGTGCTCGTGCAGCTCGCGCCCGCCCCGGCGCCGCGCGAGGACGCCAAGGGCGAGCCGCGCGACCTCGACGCGCCGTTCAGCGCCTTCGTGTTCAAGATCCAGGCCGGCATGGACACGCAGCACCGCGACCGCCTGGCCTACGTCCGGGTCTGCTCGGGCGTCTTCGAGCGCGGGACCGTCGTGACCCACGCGGCCACCGGCAAGCCGTTCGCGACCAAGTACGCGCAGCAGGTGTTCGGCCGCGACCGCGAGACGGTCGACACGGCCTTCCCCGGCGACGTCGTCGGCCTGGTCAACGCCAACGCCCTGCGCGTCGGCGACAGCCTCTACGTCGAGCGCCCCGTCGCCTACCCGGAGATCCCGAGCTTCGCGCCCGAGCACTTCGCGGTCTGCCGCGCCGAGGACTCCGGCCGCTACAAGCAGTTCCGCCGCGGCATCGAGCAGCTGGCGCAGGAGGGCACCGTGCAGGTGCTGCGCAGCGACCTGCGCGGCGACCAGGCGCCGGTGCTCGCCGCCGTCGGCCCGATGCAGTTCGAGGTGGCGCAGCACCGCATGGGCGGCGAGTTCGGCGCGCCCGTGCGGCTGGACCACCTGCCGTACTCGCTCGCGCGGCTCACCGACCGCGAGACGGCCAAGCGGCTCGTCGGCCAGAGCGGCGTCGAGGTGCTCGAGCGCAGCGACGGCGAGCTGCTCGCGCTGTTCGCCGACAAGTGGCGGCTCTCGCGCGTCGAGCGCGACCTGCCCGACGCCTTCCTCGTGCCGCTGGTGGCAGCGACCTCCTAGCGGGCAGGAGCGGGGCATGGCCCGCCCCCGCACGCTCGCCCTCGTCCTCGCCGGTGGCAAGGGCGGTCGTCTCGAGTCGCTCACCACCGTGCGGGCCAAGCCCGCCGTGCCGTACGGCGGGCACCACCGCCTCGTCGACGTGTCGCTGTCGAACTGCGCGCACTCCGGCATCGACGAGGTGTGGGTGTCGGTGCAGCACAACCCGGTGTCGCTGGGCGAGCACCTGGCCAACGGCCGGCCGTGGGACCTCGACCGCAACCGCGGCGGCATGCTCGTGCTGCACCCGCGCACGACCGGCGAGGGCCGGGACGGCTGGTCGAGCGGCACCGCCGACGGGCTGCTGCGCGACGCCGACCTCATCCGCGGCGCGGGCGCCGACGCGCTCGTCGTCGTCAGCGCGGACGCGGTCTACCGGCTCGACTACGCCGCGGTCGTCGAGGAGCACCGCGCGAGCGGCGCGCTCGTGACGATGGTGACGACGCGCGTCGACCCGGCGGACGCCGGGCGCTACGGCGTCGTGCAGGTGGAGGACGGCCGCGTCGTCGACTACGCCCTCAAGCCCGACGACCCGCAGGGCGACCTGGTCTGCAACGAGGTCTTCGTCTTCGACCCGCTGCCGGTGCTCGAGCTCCTCGAGGAGCTGGCCGCCGACGCGGGCGAGGACGGGCTGCAGGACCTCGGGCACGGCCTGCTGCCCGCGCTCGTCGCGCGCGGGCAGGCCCGCGAGCACCGCTTCGAGGGCTACTGGCGCGACGTCGGCACGCTCGACGCCTACCACTCCTCGCACATGGAGCTGCTCGGCGCCGACCCGGCGTTCCGGCTCGACGAGGACGGCTGGCCGGTGCTCACCCGCGGCGGCAAGCGCGGCCCGTCGCGGCTGCTCACCGGCGCGGAGGTCGACGACGTGCTGCTCTCGCCCTCGACCACGGTCGCGGGGCGCGTCGAGCGGTCGGTGCTCTCGCCCGGCGTCGTCGTCGAGGCCGGCGCGGTGGTCCGCGACAGCGTGCTGCTGCACGACACCGTCGTGCGGTCCGGCGCGACGGTGACGCGCGCGGTGCTCGACGCCGAGGTGGTCGTCGAGGGCGGCGCCGAGGTCGGGGCGCCGGACGGCGAGCTGGTGCTGGTCGGCTTCGGCGAGCACGTGCGCGGCCGCCTCGCGCCGGGCGCGCGCCAGCCGTCACCCGGCTGACACGCGGCGCCGCTAGGGTCCGCCCTGTGAGCTCCCTGCTGCGCGGGCGCTGAGTGGACGAGCAGCTCAACACCGCGGTCCTCGTCGGCTGCGCCGTCCTGCTGGTGGCCGTGCTGTCGGTGCGGGTCTCGAGCCGCACGGGCCTGCCGGTGCTGCTCGTCTACCTCGCCGTGGGCGTCGCCATCGGCGAGGGCGGCCTCGGCATCGACTTCGAGGACTACGCGCTCACCGCCGAGCTGGGGCTGCTCGCGCTCGCGGTGATCCTCGCCGAGGGCGGGCTCACCACGCGCTGGGCGGCGGTGCGCCCCGTGCTGCCCTTCGCCGGCGTGCTCGCGACCCTCGGCGTCGCGCTGTCGATCGGCGTGGTCGCCGGCACCGCCGCGCTGCTGCTCGGCGCCGACGCCCGCACCGCCGTCATCCTCGGCAGCGTCGTGTCGTCGACCGACGCGGCGGCGGTGTTCTCGGTGCTGCGGCGGCTGCACCTGCGCGAGCGGGTGCGCTCGGCGCTGGAGGCGGAGTCGGGCCTCAACGACGCCCCGGTCGTCGTCATCGTGCTGCTCGCCTCGAGCGAGGCGTGGGGCGAGGAGGGCCTGCTGCACATCGCCCTGGAGATCGTCGCCGAGCTCGCCGTCGGCGGGGCGCTGGGCGTGGCGATCGGCTGGCTCGGTGGCCAGCTGCTGGCCCGCGCGGCGCTCGGCTCGGCCGGCCTCTACCCGCTGGCCACCGTCGGCCTGGCGCTGCTGGCGTACACCTCGGCCAACGCCCTGCACGGCAGCGGCTTCCTCGCCGTCTACCTGGCGGGGCTCGTGCTCGGCAACGCCCGGCTGCCGCACCGGCGCGCGGTGCTCGGCTTCGCCGGCTCCGTGGCGCTGCTCGCCGAGGCCGGCCTGTTCGTGCTGCTCGGGCTGCTCGCCTCGCCCGACCGGCTGCCCGACGCGCTGCTCGACGCGCTCGTCGTCGGGGCCGCCGCCACCTTCGTGGCGCGCCCGCTCGCGGTGGCGGTGTCGGCGCTGCCGTTCGGCTGGAGCTGGCGCGAGCAGGTCTTCCTGTCGTGGGCCGGGCTGCGCGGCGCGGTGCCGATCGTCGTGGCGATCGTGCCGGTGACCGAGGGCGTCGAGGGCGCGACCCGGGTGGTCGACGTGGTCTTCGTCCTCGTCGTCGTCTACACGCTCATCCAGGCGCCGACGCTGCCGGCGCTCGGTCGGCTGCTCGGCCTCGTCGACGTCAGCCAGCCGACCGACCTCGACGTGGAGACCGCCCCGCTGGAGCAGATGGGGGCCGACCTGCTGCAGCTGCAGGTGCCGCCCGGCTCGCGGATGGTCGGCGTCTACGTGCCCGAGCTGCGCCTGCCGGTCGGCGCGCAGGTCACGCTCGTCGTGCGCGACGGCTCGAGCCTGGTGCCCGACCGCGACACCCAGCTGCGGGCGGGCGACTCGCTGCTCGTGGTGACGCGCAGCGAGGTGCGCGAGGCGGCCGAGGCGCGGCTGCGGGCGGTCGCGCGCGGGGGCAAGCTCGCGCGCTGGTACTCCGCCTGACGCTCCGCCGACCGCCGGGCGGTGCGGGTCAGGCCTCGCCGCAGCCGCAGGCCCCGCGGCACTGCAGCAGCGCGCGCAGCCCGGGCGCCAGCTCGGCGAGCGAGCCGACCGGGGCGGGGAAGTCGAGCCGCACGGTGGCCACGCCGTCGTCGCACAGCGCGGTGAGCAGCAGGCCGTGCCGGTCGAGCGCGCGGGGCTCGACCCAGCGCGCGGCGTGCAGCCCGCGGGCGCGCACGCAGGCCGCGAGGGCCGCCGCGTGGCCACGGCGCAGGTGCTCCAGCAGCGCCGGCGCCTCGTGGCGCAGCGGGTCGGGCTCGGCCCCGAGGTAGTCCTCGACGGGCACCGGCACGGGGCTCGGCCGCGCGCCGACGCGCACGGCGCCCGGCTCGACGCGGAACGCCAGCCGCCCCTGCTCGTCGCGCCCGGGCAGGCGCGAGGCGCCGCCCTGCACGAGCACCGGCGGCGCGCCGGGCGGCCCGACCTGCACGGTGGCCAGCGGGCGCGCCAGCAGGTCGGCGGCGGCCGGGCTGTCGGGGCGCACGCGCACGACGAGGCAGGCGCCCTCGCCGGTCACGGCGACCGTGGTGGTGCGCGGCTGCAGCGGCGCGCGCCGGCCGTACGTGGTGAGGGTGCCGACGCGGGCGAGCGCGACGGCGGTGCGGGCCAGCTCGGCGGGGCTCGGGTCCACCGGTCCTCCTGAGGTGAGGTTGCCCTTAGTAGACCACGGGCTACCAGGCGGCCGGCGCGTAGTCCTTGAGGAAGACGCCGAAGACGTCCTCGCCCGCCTCGCCGCGCACCACCGGGTCGTAGACGCGGGCCGCGCCGTCGACGAGGTCGAGCGGCGCGTGGAAGCCCTCGGCCGCGAGCCGCACGCGCGTCGGGTGCGGCCGCTCGTCGGTGATCCAGCCGGTGTCGACCGCCGTCATGAGGATGCCGTCGGTCTCGAGCATCTCGCGGGCGCTCGTGCGCGTGAGCATGTTGAGCGCGGCCTTGGCCATGTTGGTGTGCGGGTGCCCCGGCCCCTTGTAGCCGCGGCTGAACTGCCCCTCCATCGCCGACACGTTGACGACGTACGTGCGCCGCGCGGGGGAGGCGGCGAGCGAGGCGCGCAGCCGGCTGATGAGCAGGAACGGCGCCGTCGAGTTGCACAGCTGCACCTCGAGCAGCTCGACCGGGTCGACCTGCTCGACCGACTGCACCCACGAGTTGGTGTGCGCGAGGTCCGGCACCAGGCCGCCGGCGTCGATGGCCGTGCCCGCCTCGATGCGCGCCGGCGACGCCGAGCCGGCGGTGAGCGCGAGCGCGACCAGCTCGGGGTGCTCCGACAGCGAGCCGGTGATCGCGTGCGGGTGGCCGTCGCGCACGCCGTCGAAGGACTCGATCTCCGGCATGCGCCCGGGCGGCAGCGGCAGCGACTCGGCGTCGACGAGCGGCGCGTACGCGCCCGGCGAGCGCCGCACCGTCTGCGCCGCGTTGTTCACGAGCACGTCGAGGGGCCCCTGCGCGGCGACCGAGTCGGCCAGCGCCAGCACCTGCGCCGGGTCGCGCAGGTCGATGCCCACGATGCGCAGCCGGTGCAGCCAGTCGCCGCTGTCCTCCATCGCCGCGAAGCGCCGCGCCGCGTCCTTGGGGAAGCGGGTGGTGATCGTGGTGTGCGCGCCGTCGCGCAGCAGCCGCAGCGCGATGTACATGCCGATCTTCGCCCGCCCGCCGGTGAGCAGCGCGCGGCGGCCGGTGAGGTCGGTGCGGGCGTCGCGCTTGGCCCTGTTGAGCGCCGCGCAGTCCGGGCA
>CANKBT010000023.1 GCA_947479995.1 Frankiaceae bacterium
CTCGGCGTCGTCTCCAGCGCCGCGAGCAGCGGCCGGGCGAGCAGGAAGCGCCGGCTGTAGACCTCGGCCTCGAGCGCGGCCGCGTCGCTCGCCCCGGCCGCCTCGGCGGCCCGCAGGTGCAGCAGCTGCCGCGGGAAGTCCCAGTCGTACAGCGCCTGGCTGGCGTCGACGCCCTCGTAGCACTGCAGGCGGAGCAGCTCGGCGCCCAGCACCCGCGCGAGCGCGTGCGCCAGCGAGGTCTTGCCGACGCCCGCCTCGCCCTCGAGCAGCAGCGGCCGCGGCAGGGCGAGCGCGAGGTAGGCCGCGGTCGCCGTGCCGGTGTCGGCGAGGTAGCCCTCGCCCTCGAGCAGCCGGGCGAGGTCGGCGGGGCTGTCCACCCCCTCGGGGAGGAGGCCCCGCCGACCGCCCACGGCTCAGACCCCCGCGGCGGTGGCGACCGCGCGCCGGGTGAGGACCCGCGCGAGGTGCTGCCGGTAGTCGGCCTTGCCGCCGAGGTCGTCCGGCGGCGTCGTGCCCTCGGCGGCGTGCTGCGCCGCCTCGGCGATCGCCCCCGCCTCGGCCGGCACGCCGCGCAGGGCCGCCTCGACGGCGGTGGCGCGCACGGGCGTCGAGCCCATGTTGGTGAGCCCGACGCGCGCCTCGGCGATGGACCCGCCCTCGCGCCGCACCGCGGTGGCCACGCCGACGATCGCCCAGGCCTGCGCGACGCGGTTGAACTTCTCGTAGTGCACCGACCAGGTGCCCTCGAGCTTCGGGATGCGCACCTCGACGAGCAGCTCGTCCGGCGACAGCGCCGTCTGCAGGTAGTCCTGGAAGAAGTCGGCGGCGGCGATGCTGCGCCGCCCGCCCGGCCCCTCCGCGACCAGCTCGGCGTCCAGCGCCAGCGCGACGGCCGCGAGGTCGCCCGCCGGGTCGGCGTGCGCGAGCGCGCCGCCGAAGGTGCCGCGGTGGCGCACCGCCGGGTCGGCGACGGTGGCCGTCGCCGCGGCGACGAGCGCCGCGTGCTGCTGCACGAGCGGGTCGGCGACGACGTCGCTGTGCCGCGTCATCGCGCCGATGACGAGCGCGTCGCCGTCGTCGCGCACGCCCCGCAGCTCCTGCACCTTGCGCAGGTCGACGAGCTGCGTCGGGTAGCTGAGCCGCAGCCGCAGCACCGGGATGAGGCTCTGCCCGCCGGCGAGGACCTTGGCGTCCTCGTCGGCGGCCAGGGCCGCCACCGCGTCGGCGACCGTGTCGGGCGCCAGGTAGTCGAACTCCGCGGGGATCACATCTGCTCCTGGGTGGCGGCGGTGGTGGAGGTGGACGCACCGCCGTAGGCGATGGTGCCGGCGGCGGCGCGCTCGGCGTCGCTGCCGTGGATGGCCCGCCAGACCCGCTCGGGCGTCGCCGGCATGCGCACGTCGCGCACGCCGAACGGCCGCAGCGCGTCGACGACGGCGTTCATCACCGCCGGCGTCGAGGCGATGGTGCCGGCCTCGCCGACGCCCTTGACGCCGAGCGGGTTGCTCGTCGCCGGGGTCTCGGTGCGCCCCGTCTCGAAGTGCGGCAGGTCCGGCGCCGCGGGCACCAGGTAGTCGACGAGCGTGCCGGTCGTGAGGTTGCCGTCGTCGTCGTAGACGGCCTCCTCGTACAGCGCCTGCGCGATGCCCTGCGCGAGCCCGCCGTGCACCTGGCCCTCGACGATGACCGGGTTGACGATCTTGCCGATGTCGTCGACGCACACGTACTTGCGGATGGTCGTGAACCCGGTCTCGGTGTCGATCTCCACCGCGCACAGGTGCGTGCCGTGCGGGTAGCTGAAGTTCTCCGGGTCGTAGACGTAGTCGCTGTCGAGCGTCGGCTCCATGCCGTCCGGGAGGTTGTGCGCCGCGAACGTCGCGAGCGCCACCTCCTGGATCGTCATGCTGGCCTCGGGCGAGCCCTTGACCGAGAACGCGCCCTTGTCGAACTCGACGTCGGCCTCGTTGGCCTCGAGCAGGTGCGCGGCGATGCGCTTGGCCTTCTCGAGCACCTTGCCGGTCGCCTTGTGGATCGCGACGCCGCCGACGACCAGCGAGCGCGAGCCGTACGTGTCCATGCCCTTCGGGCTGGAGTCGGTGTCGCCGGTGGTGACCTCGACGTCCTCGAACGGCACGCCGAGCGCGTCGGCGACGATCTGGCTCCACGCGGTGTGGTGGCCCTGGCCGTGCGGCGTCGCGCCGCTCGTCACCTCGACCTTGCCGGTCGGCAGCATGCGGATCTGCGCGGCCTCCCAGCCGCCCGCGCCGTACGACAGCGAGCCGAGCACCCGCGAGGGCGCCAGGCCGCACATCTCGGTGAACGTCGAGATGCCGATGCCGAGCTGCACGGGGTCCTTCCGCGCGCGGCGCTCGGCCTGCTCGCGCCGCAGGCCGTCGAGGTCGAACATCTCCTCGGCCTTGGCGGTCGCGGCCTCGTAGTTGCCGCTGTCGTAGGTGAGCCCCGCGACCATGTCGTAGGGGAACTCCTCGTGCCGGATCCAGTTCTGCTTGCGCAGCTCCATCGGGTCGCGGCCGAGCTCGTGCGCGAGCTCGTCCATGATCCGCTCGATGGCGAAGGTCGCCTCGGGCCGGCCGGCGCCGCGGTAGGCGTCCGTGGGCGTCTTGGTCGTGAACACGCCCGTGCAGGTGAAGTGGTACGCCGCCATCTTGTAGATGGCCGGGAACATGAACGCGCCGAGGATCGGCACGCCGGGCGTGACGAGCTGCAGGTAGGCGCCCATGTCGGCGAGCAGCTCGACCTTGAGGCCGAGCAGCGTGCCGTCCTTGCGCGCCGCGATCTCGATGTCCTGCACCTGGTCGCGGCCGTGCACCGTCGCCTGGTAGTGCTCGCTGCGCGACTCGGTCCACTTGACCGGGCGGCCGAGCTTCTTGGCGACGACGAGGCAGAGCACCTCCTCGGCGTAGACGTTGAGCTTGCAGCCGAAGCCGCCGCCGACGTCCGGCGCGATGACGCGGATCTTGTGCTCGGGGATGCCGGTGGTGAGCGCCAGCATCACGCGCAGGATGTGCGGGATCTGCGTCGCGCTGTAGACGGTGTAGTCGTCGGCCGCGGCGATGGGCGCGACGACGACCGCCCGCGGCTCCATCGGCGTGGGCAGCAGGCGCTGCTGGACGAAGCGCCGCTTGACCACCACCGCGTCGTCGCCGGCGGCCGCGACCGTCTCGGCGTAGTCGGCGCCCGCGCCCGGGAAGTCGAACAGGAAGGTGCGGTTGGTGCCCGCGCTCTCGTGGACGAGCGGCGAGCCCTCCTTCAGCGCCTCCTCCATGTCGACCACCGCGGGCAGCTGCTCGTACTCCACCGCGATCGCCTCGAGGGCGTCGGCGGCGGTGTAGCGGTCGCGCGCGACGACGACGGCGACGCCGTCGCCGACGTAGCGCACCGTGTCGACGGCGAGCGGCGTGTGCGGGGGCGAGACCATGTCGGGCGTCACCGGCCACGCGCACGGCAGCGTCGCGCCCATGACGTCGGCGAGGTCGGCGCCGGAGTAGGCGGCGATGACGCCCGGCACCTCCAGCGCGGCGGAGACGTCGACCGACAGCACCTTGGCGTGCGCCATCGGGCTGCGCAGCACGGCCATGTGCAGCAGGCCCGGCAGCGTGATGTTGTCGGTCCAGTTGGTCTGGCCGGTGAGGAGCTTCGGGTCCTCCTTGCGCCGGCGGCCGCGGCCCATCTCCTGGCCGTCGGCGGGCTCGGAGAGCGCGCCGGGCGTCGCGGCGATCTGCTCGGCGACGAGGCCGGCGTCCATCTGCTCGGTCATGCGGGCACCCCCGCGGGCGGGGTCGAGAACGCACCCGGGTGCGCGCCCTCGCCGCGCAGCTCGGAGGCCGCCGACAGGACCGCCTTGACGATGTTCTGGTAGCCGGTGCAGCGGCAGAGGTTGCCCTCGATGCCGTGGCGCACCTCGTCCTCGGTCGGGCTCGGGTTGCGCTTGAGCAGGTCGACCGCCGCCATGACCATGCCCGGCGTGCAGTAGCCGCACTGCAGCCCGTGGTGCTCGCGGAAGGCCTTCTGCACCGGGTGCCACTCGGGCCCGTCGGCCAGCCCCTGGATGGTCGTGATCTCCGCGCCGTCGGCCTGCACCGCCAGCACCGAGCAGCTCTTCACGCTGTCGCCGTCCATCGACACGGTGCACGAGCCGCAGTTGCTCGTGTCGCAGCCGATGGGCGTGCCGACCCGGCCGAGCCCGTCGCGCAGGTGGTGCGTCAGCAGCGTCCGCGGGGACACCTCGTCCTCGTAGACGACGCCGTCGACTCTCATCCGTACTCGTGCCATGCGCCCCTCCCGGGCTCTCGTGCAGGCGGCGGCACGGAGCCCGTCGGCCCCCGGACGCGGGGAGCACCGGACCTGCTCGGGGCAGGTCAGGGCCCTCGTCCGGCGGCCCGGGCGGCGCGCCGGTGAGCTGTGAGCGTGTGACCCGCGCCTGTGACGAGGGCCACACCGCGCACGCAACCACACACGTCGCAGCCGCACAACGCCAGTGCGGGTGACGCGCGCCGGGGCCCGCGGCCGGGGCCCGCGCACAGCGGCGCGACCGGCTCCCCCGACGTACGCTCCGCTCGTGCCGACCGACCTGCGCGACCGCCGCGGGCGGGCCCTGCGCGACCTGCGGGTGTCCGTGACGGACCGCTGCAACTTCCGCTGCGGCTACTGCATGCCGCGCGAGCTGTTCGGCCCCGACCACGCCTTCCTGCCGCGCCACGAGGTGCTGTCGGTCGACGAGATCACGCGCCTGGTCACCGCCTTCGCCGCGAACGGCGTCACCAAGGTGCGCCTCACCGGCGGCGAGCCGCTGCTGCGCCCTGACCTCGAGCAGCTCGTCGCGCGGATCGCGCAGGTGCCGGGCGTCGAGGACATCGCCATGACGTCGAACGGCGCCCTGCTCGCCGAGCGCGTCGTCGGCCTGCGCGCCGCGGGGCTGCACCGCGTGACGGTGTCGCTCGACTCGGTGGACCCGGTCGTGTTCAGCGAGCTGGCCGACACGCGCGTGCCGCTGCAGCGCGTGCTCGACGGCATCGCCGCCGTCGTCGCCGCCGGCCTCGGGCCGGTCAAGCTCAACGCCGTCGTGCAGCGCGGGCGCAACGAGGCGGGCCTGCTCGACCTCGTCGACTTCGCGCGCGAGGGCGGCCACGTGCTGCGGCTCATCGAGTTCATGGACGTCGGCGCGACCAACGGCTGGGACCGCTCCGGCGTCGTGCCGAGCGCCGAGGTGCTCGCGCGGATCGCCGCCGTGCACCCGCTCGACCCGGTCGACGCCCCGCGCGGCGATGCGGTCGCCGAGCGCTGGCGCTACCGCGACGGGCGCGGCGAGCTCGGCCTCATCAGCTCGGTCACCCGGCCGTTCTGCGGCGACTGCGTGCGCGCCCGGCTCACCGCGATCGGCGAGCTGCACACCTGCCTGTTCAGCCCGGTCGGGTTCGACCTGCGCACGCCGCTGCGGTCCGGCGCCTCCGACGAGGAGCTGGCCGCGCTGGTCGCCGGCCGCTGGGCCGTGCGCGACGACCGCTACAGCGAGCAGCGCGGCAGCGGCACGCTGCCGATCGGCCCGCGCCCGGAGATGAGCTACCTCGGCGGCTAGGGCGCCGGGCGCGTCGCCTTCACGGCGGGGTGCAGGCCGGGCGAGCCGATCGTCAGCATGACGAGCGTGAACAGCCAGCCCCAGCGCAGGCGCTGCAGGTTGGCCAGCACGAGCACGACCGCCGCGAGGAACAGCACGCCGTGCAGCATCCCGGTGACCGGCACGACGTCCGGGCCGGTCGTGCGCTTGAGCACCGAGCTCACGAGCAGCACGACGAACGAGATCCCCTCGAGCAGGGCGACGACGCGCAGGGCGCGGTAGATCCCGGGCTCGGTCGCGGTCGGGGCGGTCGGCGGTGTCACGGGCGGGGCCTCCTGGGGGTGCGGGTGGGGACAGCCTCGCGCGGCGCAGGCGGTCGCGCCTGCTGCACGGGGCGCGTCAGGACGTGAGCCCGGCGACCAGCGCGTCGGCGGCGGCGTACGGGTCGAGCCGCCCGGCCACCACCTGCGCCGCGAGCTCGTCGAGCGGGGCGCCGCGCAGCGAGCCCATCCGCGCGCGCAGCGCGTCCAGCGCGATCGCCTCGACCTCCTGCGACGCCCGGTGCTGGCGGCGGGCGGCGAGCTCGCCGGTGGCCTCGAGGTGGGCGCCGTGGCGCTCGACCGCGTCGACCACCTCGTCGACGCCCTCGCCGCGGCTCGCGACCGTGCGCAGCACCGGCACCTCCCAGCCGCCGCGCGGGTGCCCGAGCGAGAGCCCGTGCCGCAGGTCGCGCACGACCCGGTCGGCGCCGTCGCGGTCGGCCTTGTTGACGACCAGCACGTCGGCCACCTCGAGGATGCCGGCCTTGGCCGCCTGGATGCCGTCGCCCATGCCGGGCGCGAGCAGCACGAGCGTCGTGTCGGCGAGCGAGGCCACCTCGACCTCGGCCTGCCCCACGCCGACCGTCTCGACGAGCACGACGTCGCAGCCGGCGGCCGACAGCACGCGCAGCGCCTGCGGCGTCGCCCACGACAGGCCGCCGAGGTGCCCGCGGCTGGCCATCGAGCGGATGAAGACGCCGGGGTCGCCGGCGTGCTCGTGCATGCGCACCCGGTCGCCGAGCAGCGCGCCGCCCGTGAACGGCGAGGTCGGGTCGACGGCGAGCACGCCGACGCGCAGCCCCCGCCGCCGGTAGGCGCCGACGAGCGCGCTCGTCGAGGTGCTCTTGCCGACGCCCGGCGAGCCGGTGAGGCCGACCACGCGGGCGCTGCCGGCGCGCGGCGCCAGCAGGGCCATCACCTCGCGGAGGGCCGGGCTGGCGTCCTCGACGAGCGAGATCAGGCGCGCGACGGCCCGGGCCTCGCCCCGCTCGAGGCGGGCGACGAGGTCCGGGACGTCCGCGCCGCGGCGGCTCGTCAGGCCGGGACGTGCAGGATGAGCGCGTCGCCCTGGCCACCGCCGCCGCACAGGGCGGCCGCACCGGCGCCGCCGCCGCGGCGCTTGACCTCGTGCGCGACGGTCAGCGCGAGGCGGGCGCCCGAGGCGCCGATCGGGTGGCCGAGCGCGATCGCCCCGCCGTTGGGGTTGAAGACGTCGTTGCCCAGGCCGAGCTCCTGCTGCGAGGCCAGGCCGACGGCCGCGAAGGCCTCGTTGATCTCGATGGCCTTGAGGTCCTCGAGCGCCACCCCGCCCTTGGCGACGGCCGCGCGGATCGCGTTGGCCGGCTGCAGCTGCAGCGAGTTGTCGGGGCCGGCGACGACGCCGTGCGCGCCGATCTCGGCCAGGATGCGGTCGGCGACGCCGAGCTGCTCGGCCTTGGCGCGGCTCATGACGACGACGGCCGCCGCGCCGTCGGAGATCTGCGAGGCGTTGCCCGCGGTGATGGTGCCGTCCTTGCGGAAGGCCGGGCGGAGCTTGCCGAGCGACTCGGCGGTGGTGCCGGGGCGCACGCCCTCGTCCTCGGTGACGACCAGCGGGTCGCCCTTGCGCTGGGCGATCTCGACCGCGGTGATCTCGTCGGCGAAGCGGCCCTCCTTGATGGCCGCCGCCGAGAGCTCGTGCGAGCGGGCGGCGTACTCGTCCTGCTGCGCGCGGGTGAAGCCGTACGCGTCGTTGTAGCCCTCGGTGGCCTCGCCCATGGCCTCCTTGCTGAAGGCGTCGAACAGGCCGTCGTGGAAGGTCGCGTCGAGGATCTCGGCGTTGCCGTAGCGGTAGCCCGAGCGGGCCTTCGGCAGCAGGTAGGGCGCCTGGGTCATCGACTCCATGCCGCCGGCGACGACGACCTCGAACTCGCCGGCGCGGATGAGCTGGTCGGCCATGGCGATCGCCGACAGGCCCGACAGGCAGACCTTGTTGACGGTCAGCGCGGGCACGGACATCGGCACGCCGCCCTTGTAGGCCGCCTGGCGCGCGGTGATCTGGCCCTGGCCGGCCTGCAGCACCTGGCCGAGGATCACGTAGTCGACCTGGTCGCCGGTGACGCCGGCGCGCTCGAGGGCGGCCCTGACGGCGATGCCGCCGAGGTCCATGGCGGTGAGGTCCTTGAAGGCGCCTCCCAGCTTGCCGATGGGGGTGCGCGCTCCCGCGACGATGACGGTGCGGTCACTGCTGGCCACGGGGGACCTCCGGGGTGAGACGGCGTTGCTGCGAGGATACGAGCCCCCGATCGACGACCCGTCAGGAGCCTCCCGTGGCCATCACCCGCATCGACCACGTCGGCATCGCCGTCGCCGACCTCGACGAGGCGATCCGCTTCTACGAGGACGCGTACGGCTTCCGCTGCGTGCACGTCGAGGTCAACGAGGAGCAGGGCGTCCGCGAGGCGATGATGGAGGTCGGCGGCAGCGGCTCGTACGTGCAGCTGCTGCAGCCGCTGAGCCCCGACACGACCATCGGGCGCTTCCTGGAGAAGTCCGGCCCCGGCATCCAGCAGATGGCCTACCGGGTCGACGACATCGACACGACCTGCGCGCACCTGCGCGACCAGGGCCTGCGCCTGCTCTACGACGCCCCGAAGAGCGGCACGGCCGGCAGCCGCGTCAACTTCATCCACCCCAAGAGCGCCGGGGGCGTGCTCGTCGAGCTCGTCGAGCCCGGGCCCGAGGGCATGGGCGAGGGGCACTGACCCACCCTCGGCCGACCGGCCGGCTACCCGTCAGTAGCCTGCACCCACTCCGACGAAGGGCAGGGCGTTGAAGCAGATCCTCGAGGCCATCCAGTCCGGTGACCCGACCGCGGTCCAGGGCCTGCAGGTCCCCGAGTCCTACCGCGGCGTCACCGTCCGCAAGGACGAGGTCGGCATGTTCGAGGGGGTCGCCTCGCGCGACAAGGACCCCCGCAAGAGCCTGCACGTCGACGAGGTCGCGACGCCCGAGCTCGGCCCGGGCGAGGCGATCGTCGCCGTCATGGCGTCCTCGGTGAACTTCAACACCGTGTGGACCTCGATCTTCGAGCCGGTCTCGACCTTCGGCTTCCTGGAGCGCTACGGCCGCCTGTCGGAGCTCACCAAGCGCCACGACCTGCCGTACCACGTCGTCGGCAGCGACCTGTCCGGCGTGGTGCTCGCGGTCGGCCCCGGCGTGACGAAGTGGAAGGCCGGCGACGTCGTCGTCGCGCACTGCCTGTCGGTCGAGCTCGAGGACCACCAGGGCCACGACGACTCGATGATGGACCCGCAGCAGCGCATCTGGGGCTTCGAGACCAACTTCGGCGGCCTCGCCGAGCTGGCCCTGGTCAAGGCCAACCAGCTCATGCCCAAGCCCGCCCACCTCACGTGGGAGGAGGCGGCGGTGCCAGGCCTGGTCAACTCGACCGCCTACCGCCAGCTGGTGAGCAAGAACGCCGGCCAGATGAAGCAGGGCGACAACGTGCTCGTCTGGGGCGCCAGCGGCGGCCTCGGCTCCTACGCCACGCAGTACGTCCTCAACGGCGGCGGAACGCCGGTCTGCGTCGTGAGCAGCCCGGAGAAGGCGGAGATCTGCCGGCGCATGGGCGCCGAGCTCATCATCGACCGCAGCGCCGAGGGCTACGCGTTCTGGAAGGACGAGCACACCCAGGACCCGAAGGAGTGGCAGCGCTTCGGCAAGCGCATCCGCGAGCTCACCGGCGGCGAGGACATCGACATCGTCTTCGAGCACCCGGGCCGCGAGACGTTCGGCGCGTCGGTCTACGTCACCCGCAAGGGCGGCGTCATCACCACCTGCGCCTCGACGAGCGGCTACATGCACCAGTACGACAACCGCTACCTGTGGATGAACCTCAAGCGGATCGTGTCGTCGCACTTCGCGAACTACCGCGAGTCGTGGGAGGCCAACCGCCTCATCGCCAAGGGCCAGATCCACCCGACGCTGTCCAAGACGTACGCGCTCGAGGACACCGGCCAGGCGGCGTACGACGTGCACAAGAACCTGCACCAGGGCAAGGTCGGCGTGCTGTGCCTGGCGCCCGAGAAGGGCCTGGGCGTCGCGCCGGAGGCGGCCGACTTCCGCGCCAAGCACCTCGACGCGATCAACCGCTTCCAGGACGTGTGAGCCGCCCCGTCGCGCGCCTCCCCCGGTGGGGCGCGCGACGGTGGTAGCCACGCACCCATGCGCACGCAGGCGATCGACCTCCGGGACGAGCGAGACATGACCGACGACCCCCGCAGCAGCAGCGGCGACGGCACGGCCGACCTGGTGCCGCTGCACGACGAGGCCGAGGCGGCCGGCTTCGACGTCGTCCTGCGCGGCTACGACCGGCGGCAGGTCGACGACTACCTCGACCGCGTCGAGGTGGCGCTCACCGACGCCGACGCGCGGCACGCCGAGGACGGCACGCGCCTCGCGCAGTACGAGGCCGAGCTGTCCTCGCTGCGCGAGCGCCTGCAGAACGTCGAGCAGCGCGCGCAGGGCAAGCCCGCACCGCTCTCGCTCGTGGGCGAGCGCGTCGCCACGCTGCTGCGCCTCGCCGAGGAGGAGTCGGCCGCCGCGCGCCAGGCCGCCGCCGCCGAGGCCGAGCGCATGGTCGTCGAGGCCCGCCGCGCCGGCGAGCGCGAGGCGGCCGAGCGCACCGCGGCGCTCGAGGCCCGCGAGGCCGAGGCCGAGCAGGCGCTGGCCACCGCCGACCAGACCCGCCTGGAGGCCCAGCGCGACGCCGAGGCGCTGCGCGCGCAGGCCCGCCGCGAGGCCGACCTGCTGCTCACCCAGGCCCGCGAGGCCGCGCAGCAGCTCACCGAGCAGTCCGAGCACCAGGCGGCCGTCCGGGTGCGGCAGGCCGAGGAGGACGTGCGCGCCGTGCACTCCGCCGGCCGGGTGCAGTCCGAGCAGATGGTCGCCGAGGCGCAGGCCCGGGTCGACCAGCTCACCGCGCAGCGCGACGGCATCGCCCGCCAGCTGCAGGGCCTGCGCGACCAGGTCGCCGCGGCCATGGGGCTGATGAACCCCGACCAGCCCGCCTGAGGCCCGGCCGGCGCTAGAGCCGGCTGAGCAGCTCGAGCACGGCGCCGGTGAAGGTCTCCGGCGTCTCGACCGCGCTCAGGTGGCCCGCGCCCGGCAGCACGTGCAGCCGGCCCTGCGGCAGCGCGTCGGCCATCGCGCGCGCGTCGGCCTCGGGCGACAGCGCGTCCTCGTCGCCGACGACGACGACCGCCGGCACGTCGGTCGCGGCGAGCACGGCCGAGGAGTCCGGCCGGTCGGCCATGGCGCGCTGCGCCCACGCCACCGCGTCCGGCGGCGCGGCCTGCACCAGCGCCCGCACCCGCGCGGTCACCTGCGGCCGGGTCGCCGTCGTCGTCGGGCCGAGCAGGGCGGGCAGCACGGCCTCGAGCAGCACGTCGGCGCCCTCGGCGAGCACGAGGTCGGCGACGTCGCGGCGGCGCTGCGCCGCCTCGGGCGGGTCGGCCGACGCCTTGGTGTCGGCCAGCAGCAGGCCCTGCACGCGGCCCGGGTGGCGGCGCAGGAACGCCATCGCGACGTAGCCGCCCATCGACAGCCCGCCGAGCACGACGCGGTCGAGCTCGAGGCGGTCGAGCAGCGCGGCGAGGTCGTCGGCGCAGGCGTCGAGCGACGGCGGGTCGTCGCCGAGCGGCGAGCCGCCGAAGCCGCGCTGGTCGGGCGTGAGCACGCGGCACACCGACGACAGCCCGGCGCGCTGGTCGAGCCACATCGCCGACGACAGCGGGAAGGCGTGCAGCAGCACCACCGGCAGCCCGGCGCCGACCTCGCGCACGGCGAGCTCGACGGGGGGCACGTCGCTGAGCGTAGATCAGCCGTAGCGCGGTGCGTTCTTGCTCCGGTGGACCTTCACCCCGCGGCGGCCGCGGGCCTCCCAGCAGGGCGTGTGCCAGTGCCGGCGGTCGTCCGGCCGGCCCTCGGGCCAGGCGACGACGTGCGGCGTGCCGCCGGCGAGCAGCTGGTCGCAGCCCGGGCAGCGGTAGCCCTTGCCGCCTGCGGTGCCGGCGACGCGGCGCACGACCTGGCCGTCCTCGACCGCCTCGCCGGCGGGCACCCGCGGCGCGCCCTCGTCGTCCCCCGCGCGCAGCCGCTGCTCGGCGGCGGCCCGCAGGGCCGTCCGCCGCGAGCCGCGCGCGCGGGGTGCCACCCCTACCTCTTGCCGTACGCCCGCATGCCGCGGCCGGTCTTGCGGCCGAGCGCGCCCGCGGTGACGAGGTGCTGCAGCGACGGCGCCGGCACGTGGCCGGGCTCCTGCGACGCCGCGTGCAGCGTCTGCTGGATCGCGAGCGTGACGTCCATGCCGACGACGTCGATGAGCGCGAACGGCCCCATCGGGTGGCCGAGCGCCCCGGTCATGGCCAGGTCGACCTCGTCCATCGTCGCCACGCCGCCCTCGAGCAGCTTCACCGCGTCGTTGAGGTAGGGGAACAGCAGCGCGTTGACGATGAACCCCGGCCGGTCGCCGCAGAGCACCGCGTGCTTGCCGGTGCGGCGGCAGACCTCGAGCACCGTCGCGGTGACGTCGTCCGCGGTGAGCACGGTCGGCACGACCTCGACGAGCTTCATCACCGTCGCCGGGTTGAACCAGTGCATGCCGACGACGTCCTGCGGCCGCGCCGTGACGCGGGCGCACTCGACCACCGGCAGCGAGGAGGTCGTGGTGGCGAGCACCGCGCCGGGCTTGAGCACGGCGTCGAGCTCGGCGAACAGCTGCTGCTTGACGGCGAGGTCCTCGACGACGGCCTCGACGACGAGGTCGCAGTCGGCCAGGCCCGCCAGGTCGGTCGTGCCGGTGATGCGGGCGAGCACCTCGTCGCGGACCTGCTCCTCGAGCTTGCCGCGGGACACGGCCTTGTCGAGCGACGCGGTGACCGCGCGCTGCACGGCCGCGACCTTGTCCTCGCCGCGGGCGCGGAAGACGACGTCGTAGCCGCTCTTGGCGCAGACCTCGATGATGCCGCTGGCCATGGTGCCGGTGCCGATGACGCCGACGGTGCGCACCTCGCGCGGCGCGGCCGCGCCGGCGCCCGCCTCCTCGGCGTCGGCGACGACCTGGCCGCTCTCGTCGTAGGAGTAGATGCCGGCGCCGGCCTTGACGCCGGTGCGGCCGGCCGAGACGTACTGGCGCAGCAGCGGCGCGGGCACGTGCAGGTGGTCGCCCGTGCGCGCGTGCAGCGCCTCGAGCGCGGCGACGGCGGTGTCGATGCCGACGAGGTCGAGCAGCGCCAGCGGGCCGACCGGGTGGCCGCAGCCGAAGCGCATGGCCGCGTCGATGTCCTCGCGCGAGGCGTAGCGCGCCTCGTGCATGCGGGCGGCGTCGTTGAGGTACGGCAGCAGCAGCGCGCTGGTGATGCCGCCCGCGCGGTCGGCGACGGTGACCGCGGCGACGCCGAGGCCGGCCACCAGCTCCTGCACGTCGGCGAGCACCTCGAGGTCGGTGAGCACGGTCGTGACGACCTCGAGCACGCCGGGGGCCTTCGGGCCGAGCTTGGTGAAGCGCAGGCCGACCACGCGCGACGGGTGCGGCGCGACGGCGGCGAGGGCGGTGACGGGCAGCGCCTGCGTCGAGGTGGCGACGACGGCCTCCGGCGGCAGCACCGCGCCCAGGGCGGCGAGCACCTCGGCCTTGGCGGCGGCGTCCTCGGCGACGGCCTCGACGACCAGCGCGCAGCCGGCGAGCCCCTCCAGCGTGTCGGGCTCGGCGACGACGACCTCGGCGCCCGACGTGCTCAGCAGCGCGGCGAGGGCGGTGGCCTCGGCGCCCGCGCCGACGATGCCGATCTGGGTGGACAGCTGCGGCACGCGCGCTCCCGGGTGTCTGCACGGCACCGCTGGTGGTGCCGCCTGCGTTGCGGCAGAGTGTGGCACCGCGTGGTTACCGGTCGGTACGAGGGGGGCGTCGCGTGGGAGTGCCAGGTGTCCGTGGCTGAGCAGCCGCCGACCGCCGCGCAGGTGCGCGACGAGCTGCCGGAGCGCGGCGACGACGTCGCCGCCGCGGTCGCCGAGCTCTCCGGGCTGCTGCTCACCAGCGAGGGCCTCGAGCAGGTCCTGCAGCGCGTCGCCGAGCTGGCCGTGCGCACCGTGCCGGGCTGCACCGGCGCCGGCGTCACGCTGCTCACCGACGGCCGCCCCGTCACCGCCGCCCACACCGACGAGCTCGTGCTCAAGGTCGACTCGCGCCAGTACGACGTCGGCGAGGGCCCGTGCCTGGACGCCGCGCGCTCGCTGCGCCGCAACCTCGTCGACGTCGACGAGGCGTCCGAGCAGTGGCCGGACTTCCTCGACGCCGCGCGCGAGCTGGGCGTGCACTCCTTCCTCGCGGCGCCGCTCGTGGCCGACGGCCAGGGCCTCGGCTCGATGAACCTCTACAGCACCTCCCCCGACGGCTTCGGCGCCCTCGACGTCGCACTCGTCGACCTGTTCTGCGCCCAGGCGTCGGTGGCCCTGGCCAACGCGCGGGCCTACCGCGCCGCCGAGGAGCTCGGCGCGCAGCTGCAGCAGGCGATGGCCAGCCGCGCGGTCATCGAGCAGGCCAAGGGGGCGCTCATGGTGACCCGCGGGCTGACCGAGGACGAGGCCTTCGCCTCCCTGCGCGAGACCTCGCAGCGCAGCAACCGCAAGCTGCGCGACGTGGCCGAGGCGGTCGTCCGGCGGCGCGCGTGATCGGCCGTCTGCAGTAGTCTCGACGCGGTTGAGCAGACAGCCGCAGGGGTGCCGCCAGCCCGGTCGGGTGACCGGGAGCGCGAGACGGGCCCCGGAGGGGCTGCGTGGTGTCGGGGTCGGTGCTCCGCGTCTCCGTGCGCCGGAACGGCGGCACGGCGACGCTGCGGCTGGTCGGCGAGCTCGACCTGTCGTCGGCCGGACTGCTGCGCGGGCGGCTGCGCGACCTGCTCGAGCCGCAGCGCCCCGACCCGGTCGACGCGCTCGTCGTCGACCTGTCGCAGCTGCTGTTCCTCGACGTGACCGGCCTGTCGGTGCTGCTCGACGCCGAGCGCCGGCTGCGCGCGCGCGGCGGCTCCGTCGTGCTCACCGGCGTGCGGCCGATCGTGCGCCGCGTGCTGCAGCTGCTCGACCTGCAGCACCGCCTGCCCGAGGCCTGACGGGGCGCGGCTCAGAACAGCGTCGGCGTGCTGCTCTCCAGCCCGCGCAGGGCGTCGTAGTCCAGCTGCACGCAGGTGATGCCGCGGTCGGCCGCGAGCACCTTGGCCTGCGGCTTGAACGACTGCGCGGCCAGCACGCCGCGCACGTCGCCGAGCACCGTCGACAGCCGCTGCAGGTAGCGGGTGAGCTGCTCGACGCCGTCGATCTCGGCGTGCCGCTTGACCTCCACGGCGACGTGCGCCCCGCCCTCGTCGCGGCACAGCAGGTCGACCGGGCCGATGTCGGTGGGGTACTCGCGGCGCACCAGCGTCCAGCCCTCGCCCAGCACGTCGCACCGCTCGGCCAGCAGCTGCTGCAGGTGCGCCTCGACGCCGTCCTTCTGCAGCCCCGGGTCGCGGCCCAGCACGTGCGAGACGTCGGACAGCACCTCCTCGACGCTGATGACGAGCTGCTCGCCCTTGGCGCTGACGGTCCAGACGTCGTCGGCCTCGCTGAGCGTGCAGGGCGGCGACATCCACATGAGCGGCTTGTACGCCCGGTCGTCGGCGTGCACCGACACGCTGCCGTCGGCCTTGACGAGCAGCAGCCGCACCGCGGACGGCAGGTGGGCGGTGAGGCGCCCGACGTAGTCGACGGAGCAGCGGGCGATGACGAGGCGCACGCCCTGACGCTAGTGCGCGGCGGTCCCGGGGCCCGGTCCTCAGGGCACCCGGTCCTCAGGGCACCCGGTCGAGCGCCGCGACGGCGTCGCGCACCTCGGGCGGCGAGGGCGGCACGGGCGCGTAGCACTCGCGCGCCACGACGTCGACGGCCGGGCGCGGCAGGTCGAGCCGCGCGCCGAGCTCGCCGAGCGACTCCGCCGGCCGGCGCGCCC